>JALJPB010000023.1 GCA_022969175.1 Colwellia sp.
AATTGGTTAAACGTGTTTGCTTGAACTTTCCGCCACGAAGCATAAATACTTCGCTTGGGTGTTTAGCGGTATTACCACGTAAGACAATAGTTTTATCTGAGTCAGAAATACTTAAATTACCGGCAATAAATTTACCCGGCTTAACAATGCGTTTGTATTTTGTCAGGCTCGGCTTAATTTTAGCGACAATAGTGTCAGTGCCAATATTTGAGATGAAGAATAGCTCGTTGTGCCCGTTTGCCCATTCAAAGTCGGCAACATGACCTAAGTGATTGGGTATCCATTCTTTTATTTTTCCTGTTGCTGTTTCGGCTAAATACAAACGCCCTGTAGCAGGGTCATGTTTGTCTTGTGCACCAAGAATGGCAATATATTTCCCATCATGTGAAAACTCAGCAGCGCCTAACTTACCTTCAGTGGCAAAAGAAGTAACAATTGCCTGTTTTGCAGCATCAACTATGTGCCATTGAGATTTCATGTATTTGTCATCAATTAGCGAGCTTGGTTGAGTTTTTACTAGTAAGTTCTTACCTGTTGGTGAGAAATGAACATCGGAAACGTAGCCTTTAATATCCCATGCGGTTGGTGTTAATGCTTTGTCTGATTGGACTAAATCAAGGGTATATAATAACTGGTTAGTTAAATTTTCTTCATAAACTTCAGCTTTAAAACCTAAGTCTTTAAGTTTTTTAACCGATTTGTCTTTTGCTTTTTTAGCGAGTAAAGCAACTTGCTTATTATCTTCGCTTATTTTGTAGTGGTTAATGCTGGTATCTTTGAGGGAGATTACTTTTTGAGCCTGACCACCGTTTGCCGCAATTTGGTATAAAGAGGTGAATTTATCATCTTTCATTTTGGCTAAAAAATAAATAAATGCCCCATCATTTGACCATTGAATATTTCGAATATTTACCTTACCGGTAATGAAAGGGCGCTCAATGCCTTTGTCATTTACTAGGTATAATTCACCCCAGTTTTTACCATCTTTCTCGACATATATTTCGCGAGGTACTGAGCGAGTAAAAGCAATGTTTTCGCCATTTGGGCTCACTTGTACTTGACCAACACTTTGCAGTGTTGCTAAGTTTTCTGCGGTGAGCGTATTTTCAGAGGCAATGGCTGAATAACTGAGCAAACCAAGCCCTAATGCTAATGCTAGTGCTTGTTTAATTGATTTGATCTTCAAGTTCATTTGAGTTCCTAATCGTTGTTCTAGTGAAAGACCTGCCGAGTTTATGTGTTTTTCATCGGCAAACCAATAAAGATAATCACTAAACTCGATGAATAGTGAGAGAATTGACATTAAATTGACTTGAAACGCTTTTTTATTTGTTGGCTGTAAATAATTACCCTATATATCGCTAAGTTTATGTTTAGTTCTGGTAAAAGCATTATAATCATCGTTTAAATCCTCGATACCTCTACTATGTAAGGCCAGCAGATGAATACCAAAATATACAAGCGAGTACTTTCACTCACCGATAACTTGTTGGCGGCAGCTCAACAAAAAAATCAATCAAGGTTCGATGGTTATTATTTAGAATTAAAACAATTGTGTGAAGAACATGAAACTACCGATAAAGACCACCCGGTACAGTGGGAAACCCTTGCTGACTTTACGGATGATTTAGCGCTAGCGGTGACTATTTATAAACAAGCGTTAGTTAAGGCACAAGCGATAAACGATAAAGACTTCCGTTCATCCATTGGTTATTCCATCGCAGCTTTACAGGTAGAGTTAGGTGAAAAGTCTGATGCAATTGAGCACTTAGAAGAGGCTAAAATTAGCTGTAATAAAATTGTGGATAAAGAGCTAAAATCCGAGATTCATGATTTATTGGAAAAACTAACGGATTCTTAAGAATTGCCTTACCCAGCGGTTTATTATTTTATATAACATAAGGAGTTAACCTTGCTATACCCAATGTCATTAATGGTATTGCTAACTTTTATCGTTGGTTGTATTGCGGTTAAAACAAGATTTTCTAGCGTAAAAAAAGGTGATGTTAACGCTAAATATTATCGGTTAATGCAGGGGCAAGAAGTTCCTGATATCATTATTAAATCCACGCGGAACTTTAATAATCAATTTGAAATTCCGGTATTGTTTTATGTGGTTTGCACGCTTTATATTAGCCTCAATATTGACAGTTTGTTGGCTCTTGTACTTGCTTGGGTGTTTGTAATTCTTAGGTTTATACACGCATATATCCACCTCACTTATAATCATATACTTCATCGAATGTCGGTATTTTGGTTGGCTTTTTTATCTGTAATGGCAATGTGGGTAAATTTGCTGGTGCTCACTTAATGTTGAGATTGGTGCGGCAGAACTATTGGCCGGTATTATATTTCCTATGCTGCCTGTTTTATTATCAATACATTTTACCAAGAAGTTAGATAAGGAACTTTCAGGCTCTATGCTAAATTAGTTTTATTTACCCTATCATTAATTGAAAATGGTACAGTTGTTGGTTTATTGCTGGCCTTTGGTGGGGGAGCAATCGCCTTTTTTGTTCTACTGTGCTTTACCATGTTATTATCAGTATTTGCAAAAGACACTTTTAGCAGAGCCCCATACTCAATAAAAAGGAGTTATAGGTTCTATCAAGGATGAATTATGTATAAATTAGTTGTTTTATTTGTTTCCATTGTAATTTCTGGTTGTATAACCGTGCCGGTTACGGTGGAAACGCATAGCCATGAGTGTAAATTATCTAGCGATATGAAAACACTGCAAGTGGTTGATGTGGCGGCAGAAAGTAATTCTTACTATTCAGTCACCGGCATTTTACTTTCCCCTATTTTGATCCCGACCACCGCTATTGTTTCAGGCGTCTATGTGCTAGTGAATAACGTTTATCATTTAGGGCAAGAGCGCTTTAATTGTGCTGACGTTTCAACATAATAATTCTTACTGCTCCGGTTTTTCAAACCATGAATAATTGAAGATAACCCCTGTATTTACTCATCAAGTATTTTTATAAACTATGGAAAATTTAATTAGCACCCTTAAAGAGGCTCTGGATGAAAAACAGCCATTGCCTTATGCTGTTTATTCTTCAATTAAAGAGCAAAAAATACTAAATGTACCTGTGGTAAAACCACTGTTTATTGCCGTGCTTAGTGGTAATAAGGCCCTCGGCCGTGATGGTGAAATAAGCTGTACAACGGGTGATTTTATATTTTTGTCTAATAACGCGGCAATAGATATGCGTAATATTCCCAAAGATAATGAATATTTGGCATTGCTGATAGAGTTTGAGTATCAAGACTTTGAAGGGCTTGAAGTAAGTCATATTAATCAACAAAATTATTGTGTTGGCAAAATAACAGCTACCTTAGAAATGTGTTTACAGCAGTTTATTGAGTGGTCGCGCTGGGCACCTGAGGCTTTGTGGCCGATTAGAAGAAAAGAGCTTATACAGCTAATGTGTTATTTAGGCCATAAAGAGATTTTATCAATGGTGGCTAGCCCACAGATAGGACACAAACTTCATGCTTTATTTACAGACAAACACAGTGAAAAAAGCAATGATAATCACTCAGGGGAATTAACGATTACCAGTATTTGTCAGCAATTAGCAATGAGTGAATCAACCCTTAGACGTAAACTAAAAAGTGAAGGCTTAAAGCTACAAGATATAAAAGATCAGGTAAAACTTGGGCTAGGCTTACATTTACTGCAAAGTACACTTTTGCCTATCAGCTATATTGCCCAAAAATGTGGTTATCATTCACAATCTCGTTTTACTAGTCGCTTTAAAGATCGTTTTGGTTTAACACCTTCGACACTGCGTAAAACAAGGTTGGCGGATTAGGGCGAATAGTTGACGGTTTATAGCCTATTTTAAAAAGTTATTAAGGCTAAAATACTTCTAACAACTTAACGCTAATTACTGCAAAGAAGAGATATACATATATGAAAAACATACTGATAAAGTTACTTTCGCCACTGGCTGTTATTGCTATTGGGTTTTCCACTACCGCTTATGCCGACTCCTTTACACTATCTAGTAACGATATTAAACAAGGTGAATTGATGTCTACCAACCAAGAATTTAATGGTTTTGGCTGTTCTGGTAAGGATTTATCACCACACCTTAAATGGTCTGGAGTACCTGAGGGGACAAAAAGTTTTGCCATCACAGTTTACGATCCTGATGCACCTACCGGTAGTGGTTGGTGGCATTGGCAAGTAGTTAACATTCCAAAAGATATTACCGAAATAAGTGCTGGCGCAGGAAGTACAAAGCAAGCTCTTGCTCCTAAAGGCAGTAGGCAAATAACAAATGATTATGGCCAACGAGGTTTTGGTGGGGCGTGTCCGCCTTCAGGTCATGGCGTACATCACTACCGTTTTACGGTACATGCACTGTCAGTCGATAATTTAGCAATTCCTGAAGACGCATCAGGGGCGTTGGCAGGTTATATGATTAATGCCAATACTATCGAGTCTGCGACTCTGGAGTCTTTGTATCAACGAGATTAACCGTTAAGCTTGCAAATTAGGTTATGTAAAGTAGCAATTGAATGGCAAACTATTAAAAGTAGTCACGCAATGAGGGTTTGCTGTGATTACTTTATTAACTCAATACTATTTTATGTTTATTGCCATCTTTGGTTTTATTTTATATGACAATATTTTTGTTAAAAGCTAGAAAAAAGCTTCAGCTTATCAACACTGCCAAGTGAGTATTGTAGATAAGTGGACTTATAAATAGTTATGTATGAATATAGAACTATGCAAAGAGACTCGCTTTAATCAGGTCTCCGCCTTTGGGAATTATTTTATATAACAAGGAATATAATCGATGAAAATACGACAATATACTGCTGAAGATTTACAGCAAGTTCTGGATACATGGGAAGAATCAACACGTTTTGCCCATGAGTTTATGACCGATGAATTCATCGCACAAGAGCGAATAAATACCGCCGAAATTTATTTACCCAATACCGATACTTGGGTTGCGGAAATAGACGGCGAAGTAAAAGGTTTTCTTGCACTTATGGGCAATGAAGTTGGTGCTATATTTGTTCAACCTCATTTTCATGGTCGAGGTATTGGCAAAGCTTTAATGGATAAAGCTCAACAGCTTCACGGCGATCTTGAGGTTGAGGTTTTTAAAGTAAATATCATTGGTCGTAATTTTTATTCGAAGTATGGCTTTAAGTTAATAGAAGAAAAATTACATCATCCGACAGGTCAACAAGTACTGCGATTGAAACTTACTGCAAAAAAGTGAAGATGAATCAACTTTGTTACTATATGGCTAGTAACTACTTATTATGAATAGTAAACATTAAGGACAACAATGGTTATCGAGTCAGAAGAGCAACTTAGAGAAATTTATGGTCATGCGAAAGGGCGCGCTAAAGA
The DNA here is from genome assembly GCA_022969175.1 of Colwellia sp. Classification (GTDB taxonomy): domain Bacteria; phylum Pseudomonadota; class Gammaproteobacteria; order Enterobacterales; family Alteromonadaceae; genus JALJPB01. Next base: position 5,384 of record JALJPB010000023.1, read on the forward strand.
CAAGCAACTCAATGCTTTAGAAAAGCATTCGATAAATTTTATTGAGCACTCACCATTTTTGACCATTTCTACTCATTCAAGCACAGGTTTTGTCGATTGCTCTCCACGTGGCGGCGCTCCAGGATTTGTCAAGATACTCAATGAAAAGACAATTTTATTACCTGAAGCTAAAGGAAATAACCGCTTAGATAGCCTGTGTAATATTATTGAAACAGGCAATATTGGCTGCCTCTTTCTTATCCCCGGAGTTGATGAGACTTTGCGAATTAACGGTACCGCGCGTATCTCGACATCATCCGATTATCTGGCATTATTCTCAAATGAACGTAACCCACCAAAAGCTTGCATCGAGTTAACTATTACTGAAGTGTTTTTACATTGTGCCAAAGCATTAATGCGTTCTAAGTTGTGGTCAGAAAGTTCAAAGATTAAGCGTTCAGATTTTCCTACTATGGGCGTTATGATTAACGATCAGCTTTGTGTGACCGGTGTTGCTGAAAAGCATCAAGATATGGTTGAGCGCTATCAGAAGGATTTGTAGTAGGTATTTATACTCTCGTTCTACCCATAACTATTGCTGCCTTTTAAAGTTACAAAAAATGTTACCGGTAAAACATTTTTTAACGATATTCTGTTCGTTATCATTATACGCTCTAACAAACTAATCAAAAAATAAAACAACTATTTCATCTGGTTATACTTCACAGATAACTTATGTTTTAGTTCTTTTTCTGTACAATTTAGCATTTGAAATAATTAAATTTTGACCAATTAGTCAAAAAAGTGATTTAAATCAATAAATGCACTTGCAAATAGCAATCATTATCATTAAGATCTTGCTCGAATTTATATTGTATCTTTTTGGAGATTTTGATGAAACGCTCGCCCTTGTTTATTGCTGTTGCAATGGCTCTACATATCCCTCAATTTAACGTTCTAGCTGACGATAACATTGAAGTTATTGAAGTAACCGGCAGTTATTTCAATAACTATAAAGTTGATAAGGCAAAAGGAGCGACTCGTACCAATGCTTCTCTCTTAGAAACTGCTCAGTCGATCACGGTTATTCCTAGTTCGATTGTTGATGAACAATTAGCAACTACTTTAGGTGAAGTCTTAAGTAACGACGCTAGCTTATCGCCAGGTTCAAAGCAACGAAATCGCGAAGTATTTAATTTACGTGGTTTTAGTTTAAGTTCATCAAATGGTTATTTACGTGATGGCCATCAACACTGGTCTCATTATCAACAACCTATCGAAATTCTAGAGCGAGTAGAGATTATTAAAGGGCCATCAAGTTTACTATATGGCCAGTCAGGCCCTGGTGGCTTAGTTAATATGGTCACTAAAAAGCCGACCACTAAAGCATTGTTTAACATTGGTGCCGATTTTGATCAAGAAGGCTCAACTCGGTTTATGCTTGATGCAGGCGGGGCGCTAACAGAAGATGAAGACCTGCGCTATCGTGGTGTATTGGTGAAACAAGATGTTACCTATCAGCGGAGCTATCAATTAAATGAACCAGAGGATGAGCAACGCGAACGTGATCGTTTTCTTGGTGCCTTAGTTGTTGATTACGATCTTACAGAGAACTTATTGCTAAGTGCTCATTATGATTACACCAATGATAAAGCAGGCTTAGATACCGGTGCATGGTTAGATGATAACGGTGAAGTTATTGGCAGTAGTAAAACAATACGAGACATGTCATGGGCATTTACTGATATCACCGTGGAAAATTATGGTGTTGATGTAAATTATCATTTTACTAGTAACTGGCAAGTATCTTTTGGTTACAACGAACAATATTTTGAGCGCCAACGGTTTGAATCTTCCCCTAAAAGGCCAGTTGACTTTGTAGAGGGCGATAGTTATCAATCAAAACCTTATGATCGCTTTGATGATTGGCAGTTTAAAACGGTTTTCGTTGATTTTATCGGTGAAATAAATCTCTTTAATACCGAGCACCAGCTTTTAATTGGTGCCAACAGCCTCGATTATTACTACGGTCAGTTAAAAGTTAAAGGCGATACCATTGAGCATACCTTCGGTGATATTGAACCTGCTCGTCCTGATATTAGTTATAAAGATGACGATAGTTTGTATACCTCCGAATATGATTATTATGGTATTTATGTGCAAGATTTAGTGACACTTAATGATCAATGGCAACTGTCTTTTGGTGCAAGGTACGACAAGCAAAATAAAGAAGGTGCTGATAATGAATCCTTGGTGCCAAAAGCCGCAGTAATGTACCACCCAATTGACAATGCCACTTTTTATTTTAGCTATAGCGAAGGGTTTGAACCACAAAGCAGTGAAACCATTAATGACGATACCGATATTAATTATGGTATGGAGATTGATGCAATGACTTCAGAGCAAAAGGAGTTAGGCACAAAGTGGCAACTGCTTGATGACAGACTAATGATCACAGCCTCTTATTTTGACATTAGTAAAAAAGGTGTTCTGGTGACACAAACCATCGACCATCCAGACTATGAATCTGAAACCACTCAAGAGGGCGAACAGCGCCATAAAGGTTTTGAGTTTGCTGCGCAAGGCGCCATTACCAGCCAGTTATTTGTTATGGCATCGGTGATGAATTTAGATGCTAAATACGCAGTGTCTGATAAATACCAAGGTAATACACCCGTTGATGCGCCAAAGTGGTCAGCAGCCCTTTGGACTAGATATGAGGTCACAGATAACCTTGCCATTAATGCCGGTGCTTTTTATGAAGGCGAACGGTTTGCTGATAATGACAATACCATCAGCAAAGATTCTTACACCCGTGTTGATGTTGGTGCCACCTATTCAATGGATATCTCTGATTATGCATTAAGTCTAAGATTTAACATTGAAAACCTGCTAGATGCTGATTATGTTATTGGCGGCGGTACCTCCAATGCTACAGCAGCCGATGGTATTGGTTATCGTTTAGCTGTTCAGCTTGCATTCTAATCAATTTTGGTCAACAAACCCTTTAACGACAGTAGATAGATAAAGGGTTTATCACTGTTAAAGCAATTATTATGGCTAAAACCTATTAACTAAAAATATGAATATAAAAAATGAATAAGAAAACCCTGAGCATTGCACGGCTATTACATGTTTATGTCTCGATGATTTTGTTTAGTTTGTTGATATTTTTTTCTGTGACTGGTGTGACTTTAAATCATCCTGAATGGTTTAAAAGCATCACACCATCAACAAATGAGATGGAGCTAACGTTGCCAATAAACCACGTTAGTGGCGAGAGCATTAGCCAGGCTGAAATTGATGATATTACTTTGCAGGTTGAACAAGCCTTAGAGATTAACTTAAAAGATGCCATGTTCGAAGTCATGACTGACGAGCTTTACTTTGCCTTAAAAAAAGCCGGTATTAGCACCACAATTACTGTCGATTTAACTTCGGGAGAAGTCTTTTATGAGCAAATTAATTATGGCTTGTGGGCAATAGTTAATGACTTGCATAAAGGACGGAATACCAGTGTGTTTTGGCAGTGGGTGATAGATATAACCAGTGTATTGTTTATCGTTTTTGCGGTTACTGGCTTTATGTTAGCTATGCCGCAGCGACGTTTCTCTAAAACATTAGCTAGTAGTTTGTTTTTCACTACTATGATGATTTCAGCGACCATCATGTTCAGTTAATTGTAGAACTGAAATTTTAGTTATTGCTTCATATATTGGTTTAATTATTACAGAGAATAAATAAGGAAAAGAATGAAAATTATTAATATAGCGCTGTACTCTTTGCTGTTGCTTGTTGTGCTCTTCAGTTCAATGAGTTCAGCAACGAGTTCAGCAACGAGTTCAGCAACGAGTTCAGCAACGAGTTCAGCAACGAGTTCAGCAACTACGGCAGCAAAAATTAAAGTAGATCTCGTGCTCGCGAAACAGTCAGGTGAGTATCACTCACCGTACGTTGCTGCTTGGTTAGAAAATGATAAAAACCAAGCCGTACGTACTTTTTTATTATGGCGAACCAAGGCTAAATGGCTAAAAGATATCCGCCGTTGGTGGCGAAAAATCGGCAGAAAAGATCAACAACTTGTTGATGGAATTACTTCTGCTACCCGAGGCGTAGGCTCTTACCCACTCACTTTTAAAGCCAAAAATGACGAGGGCCAGCCATTATCTCAAGGCAACTATACCTTGTTCATTGAAGTTGTCAGGGAAAAGGGCGGACGAGCCATTGTTAAGCAGCCCATAGTGCTGAGTGATATATCAGCAAGTTACGTTATTAAAGCAACGCCAGAAACTGGCGAAATTCACATTACAGTTACCCCTTAGAGGAATGAAAATGAAAAAGATCATCGCACTATTTATTACAACCTTATTCAGCATTGGTTTAATCAGTCAAGTGCAGGCGCACTCTCGTTGGCTATTACCTAGCCATTATAATATGTCATCAGAAAAAGGCTTATGGTTAATGGCTGATGCGACTGCATCAAACGAGGTATTTAATGTTGATAAAGCGTTAAGTATTGATGTACTGAGAATTTTAACACCAAAAGGTAAGCTGGAAAAACCATCATCAGTTTATAAAGGTCATAGAAAGAGTGTTTTAGATTACTTTGTTGCCGACTCTGGTACCTATAAATTAACCAACAATTATCCTGCAAGTTACCGCACCCGTTATAAATTGAATGGTGAAAATAAACGTCTGCTTGCTAGTAAGGCTGAATTGTCAGGGAAGTTGCCGAAAGGTGCGACTGATGTCAGTACAACCTTGAGTTATGCCCGTATCGAAAGCTATGTCACCATGAACAAGCCTAGTGATAATTTTGGCCAAGAAGGTACTATGCTTGAGCTTTTACCTATTACCCATCCGTCAGATATTGTTGAAGGTGAACAAGCAAAGTTCCAGTTCGTCTTTAACGGTGAAGCTATTGCTGGCGTGCAAGTAGAGATTACTCTAGAGGGCGTAAGATATCGCAATGACCCTCAAGTTTTATCGTTAGTCAGTAATAACAAAGGCGAAGTTAGTTTTACACCTAAATCGGCAGGTCGATATTTGCTGATTGCTGAATTTGAGCGTAAAGCTGAAAATCAGCAGTTGGCAGATTTTGAAAGTGGTGCAGTATTTTTATCTTTTGAAGCGCAACTTAATTAAATTAAAAGTTAATTAAAGTTAAGTTAAACTAAGTTTCATAAGTAATACCGTCAAATAAACTACAACTTGTTATCGAAACCAGTTCTTTAAATTAGAGCTGGTTTTTACCACTTCAAAATTTATATCCTTAAAAACAGCATTACCCTTTATTCGAATGTTAACTTTGTGCTTTTGTCTCTAAGACTTTGCAGGTACTTGATTAAAGTCACTTATGAGTCAAAGTCTCTAGCTACTCACCCGTTATAGAGAGGGCACTTATTAGAGTTATATAATTGTCAGAGTATTTTTTATTTTATTGTCTAATTAATAGACTCAACAGAATTAATATAATTCAGCTTAGCTATATATCTATTTTCTGTCTCTGGAGCTTTATTCTTTGAAATCGCTTTTTCAATGGTTTTACGGGCCAATACCATTTGACCAGATTGAAAATAAACTTTTGCCAGTTGAAAATAAAACTCATGAACATGTTTGTTTAACTTTATCGCTTTCTTATAATACCTAACCGCTAACTCAAGATTATGATTATAAAATGCCTCGTCAGCGAGTAAAGCATGGTAATGAGGATTATCCATACGCTGAGTTAGCAAAATCTTTTCAATTCTTTTTGCTTTTTCCAACTCACCTTCCATCTTGTAGATGATTGCTAGGTTTGTCGAGGAGGTAAAGTTTTTCTTATTGAGTTTAACCGCATGTTGGTAAGCTAATTTAGCATGACTTACTTTTCCTGATAATCGATATAAAACCCCTAAGTTACCCCAAGTATAACTATGCGATGGATCTGCTTTGGCAGCAGCTTTAAAATAGGCGTAAGCCTTATTGTAATCAATATCAACTAATGCTTGAGCCCCTTTGTTATTATAAAACAATGCCAAAACTCTCCGTTTATCAATCACTTCTTTAGAGAAGTGTTTCTTTGAGATAAACGGGTCAAAATCTACTTGTGTTGTATTTTGAGCAAAAAGAAACTTGCTACCTCTATTGGCTTTTTGTGAAACTAATAAATTTACATGACCCGTAAGCATATTGTAATTTTTATTTCTAACCCAATACTCGGGTATTTTTATGCTTTGAAATTTAACATCTAAATTAGCTTCAGTTGCCAATGCATAGGCCATAATAGTAAGCGACAAACAGTTTGCCGTGCCAGAATGATAAGTTTGTTTAGCGGTTAAATCGGCACCCGAAACATAGTCTAAGTTGATATTGCCATTTGAAAATATTAAATCAACTAATTTGGTCGCCTGCTCTTTAATATCTTTTCCGGCCTTAATTTTATTCCTTACTGACAATCTCATTTCATCATCAATAGAAAAAATATCATGTTCAGATTCAATTAAAGTATCTTTATAAGACGGAAATAAATCATCAAAATACAAATGTTCTACATTGCTGATCACATCGTCTGACACAGTTTGAGTACTGCTACAAGAAATTAATTGAGACGCTAGAAGTACCGTAAGTAAAATATAAAAGCTTCTCATTAATAATTCTCCGATTTAAGTCAATTCAATAATTTAAATAATATACTTAATTGGATTGTCTATGGTTAATAAATATAACTTATTAATATTAAGTTACATTTTTAACCTGATGTCAGAAAAGTGAATGGCTATTGAGAGTAGCAGACCATTAACACAGCCAATATTTCAAACCTAAATACACAACAGTTTGACAGGTTAAGTTTCGTTTCACACTTTGGTAAGTTTTACTCCTAAAATGTGGGGTTACCAAGACAAAACTCTATTTCCTTATCAACATCGGCTTGATATTCAGAGTGTAAGTGATTTACTGCTGGGTGAACGAACCAAGGAGTTTTTCTCTATCGTCAATTGATGCCAGTGGGTATTAGCTGTAATGCTTATTTTGTTCAGTCGCCGCTATTCCCGATATCACAAAATCAATAAATGAAAACGAAAAACGATAACAACTACAAATAATAAATTTTAATACTTTCATTAGGTTATGTTTTGGCATTCGTTTTGCTCTATCCATGTTAATTACATTGGGAGCCCGTTATGGATATTAGTAAACCAAGCGAAGAAAAATCAAGTCATCAACAAATCGTATTAATCATTAGTGTGGTCTGTGCTGCACTAATTCTGAGTTTTTGGGCTTTTAGCCAGCCATCAGGTGCTAACAAAGTTGCCAGTAATCAAATCTGGACAGATACCGTTAAGCTTGGTGATCTGGTATTAGAAGTTGAAGGCTACGGCAAACTTAAATCTAAACACCAGCGTTTATTAACAACCCCTGCCAATGCCACAGTAGAAGAAATACTACTTAAACCGGGTTCATTGGTTTCTAAAGATAGCGTGATTGTTCGTTTGTCTAATCCTGTTATTTCACAGCAAGTGAAAGAAGCTGAACGTAATTTTAGTAATGCTAAAGCAATGTATTTACAGGTAGCGTTAAAACAAAAAAGAGAATTGCTTGCTCATCAAGCAATGCAAGAACAGCTGATGTCTGAGCTAGAAATTGCACAACTTAAAATGCTGGCAGAAGAAGAGTTATTGAAAAAAGGCATTGTTTCTCAATTAACCTTTAAACGTTCACAACTTGATTATCGTCAGTTGTCTAGGCGCATCATCATTGAAAAAACGCGGCTAACGCAGTTAGGGGAAGTACATCTGCAAGAGCTTGCCATTGAACAAGATAAGATTGAGCAACAAAAAGAAATTGTTGTTGTTATTACCGAGCAATTTAACCGTTTAACTGTCAGATCGGGCATTGATGGAGTGGTACAAAATTTAGCGGTAGAACTCGGACAAAGTGTTGCTTTGGGGGAACAGGTTGCACTAGTTGGCAGTGTCGATAGCTTATTTGCGATGATCAACGTTTCACAGTCCGATGCAGGGCTTATCGCCTTAGGCCAGCTTGTTGATATTGATACCCGCGGTGGAAAAATTACCGGAAAGGTACAGCGAGTTAATCCGTTAGTTAAACAGGGCATGATCTCAATTGAAGTAACACTTAGTGGCGAGTTGCCTAATAATGCTCGGCCAGATCTCAATGTAGATGGTGTTATCTCTATAGGTACATTAACGCAGGTGATGTACATCAAAAAACCAGTTAATGCCAGTGCCGGTATGAAAACGGAGTTATTTAAAGTGGATAAAGAACAAAGCCAAGCGCAGAAAGTAGCGGTGAGCTACGGACAAGAAAGCGGTGAGTACATCCAAATTCTTAGTGGTGCGTTTGAGCATGACAGCTTTATTTTATCGGATATGTCTCGCTGGAAAAAATCCAATAACATCACCCTCATTCAATAACTAGCCAATAACAAGCTAATGACAGTTCAATAACTGGCAGATGAAATTAGCTTTAAACGCCATGTATTGAAAAATAACATATAATTAGGAAGCCCTTATGACACATGAAAATGTAACGCCAATGACAGCTACGAAAGACCGAGTTTCAAAAAAAGTAATTATTGAAATGAAAAACTTAACTAAAGTCTTTTCAACTCAGGATATAGAAACTCATGCACTACGAGGTGTAAATTTATCGATTTATAATCAAGACTATATTTCTATTTCAGGGCCTTCAGGCTGCGGAAAATCAACCTTATTGTCTATACTCGGCTTGCTGGACAGCCCAACGTCTGGGCAATACTTTATTGATGGACAAGATGTCAGTGACTTAACAATTAATCATCGAGCTGAAATTCGTAATCAGCATATTGGTTTTGTTTTTCAGGCATTTAACCTTATTGATGAACTTAGTGTTTTTGACAATGTTGCCCTGCCTTTAAGGTACCGAGAGCCAGTGATGTCTGATACGGATATTAAAGCAGAAGTCTTAGCAAGTTTAGCAAAAGTGGATATGTCTCACCGTTGTGATCATAAACCTAATCAACTCTCTGGTGGTCAACAACAGCGTATTGCTATTGCTCGTGCACTTGTTGGCAAGCCAACTATTTTATTAGTAGATGAGCCTACAGGAAACTTAGATTCTAAAAATGGTGATGCGGTTATGGCAATGCTAGTGAAATTAAATGAGCAAGGCATGACCATTTGTATGGTGACTCATGATCCCAGATATGCGGATATGGCGATGCGTAAATTGCACCTGTTAGATGGGGTTATTGCTGATGAGTTCACTGTTAATTCGGCGGTTTCTATTGAAAGTCATATCGGGGAAGCAAAATGATTCGTTTTCTGCGCTACCTAAAGTTCGAACTTTTATTAGCTAAATCTGCTTTGTTAACAGTGCCAGGTTTTTCAGCCACGGTTATCGCGACACTTTCTGTCACTTTGGGTGCCTTAATTTGTATTTTCAGTTTAAATCACCTGTTATTAGTAAAATCTCTACCTTACCCTAATGCTGAAAAGTTAGTTGTTGTACAGCAGTCATATGCTTCAGAAGGTGAAACTTACAGCGGATCGCAATCCGCACCTGGCATGCTGTTATGGTACAAAAACCAGCAAGTTTTTGATAAATTCGCGCTAGTTTTTGATCACAAGCAGTTAGTGGCTGACCATCCTGAGCAACCCAGTGCGCTCATTAATTTTATTACCCCTGAGTATTTTTCATTACTGATGCCTAAAATGCACTTGGGGCGAGTTATTGATGAAAATGAAGCCATAGATACTCACCAAGCGGTTGTCGTTTTAAGTTATCAAGCATGGCAAAAGTGGTATCAAAGTGATGCTGATATTATTGGCCGTAAAACTATGATTGGTCATGTTAGCTATAAAGTGATTGGTGTGACTAGTGAGCATTTTATCGCACCTGCTAACCGCTACAACGAAGCACCTGATCTTTGGTTACCCTGGGATTATCAAGGCATGGATGTAAACCATTGGGGAATAATGACACGGGCATTGAGCAGTATTGGTATCTTAAAACCTGGCATTTCACCCCAGCAAGCAACACCAAGCCTAGGTGCTATGTTAAATGAAAAATATACTGCCAGTGAAGCGGCGGAAGGTGGTGATACCGCCAGTGCTAAAATATTAACGTTAAATGAAGTGATTGTTGGCGATAGTTCAAAAACAGTGTTGTTATTATTAAGTGGTGTTGTGGGCTTACTGTTAATTGCAGTAACTAATGTCACTAATTTATTTCTTTCTCGTGCGGCTCAAAAGCAAAGAACCATGGCGATTCAAGCAGCGCTAGGCGCAAAGCCTAATCATTTATTTATCGCTATGTTTGCTGAGAGTTTAATTTTGTCTGTTATCGCTGGCGCTTTAGGTTTATTGGTTGCAGGCTGGGGCTTTGTATTATTGGAAGAACTAGCGGCAAGACAACTTCCTCGTATTTCAGAGTTAGGTCTAGATAGCGCAACGTTAATGTTTACTGGTATTGTTGTGGTCGTTTTGTCGGCCATTTTTGCAAAACTATCAAGTCGGGTAGTGAACTACGATTTATTACAATCACAATTACAAAGTAGCGGTAAAGGCAGTGGATTACAGGTCTCTAAACGCACTCGGAATTTTTTGATTGCAATACAAGTCGCCTTAGCCACCTTGTTATTAGCGGGGGCATCTGTGGTCATCGAAAAAGCACTGGAAACAGCCCTACATCCGCTAGGTTTTAATGATGACGATGTTTATTATTTGCGAGTCGATAGACCTAAAGGCGCAAATTACTCACCTGAAAGTTTAGTTGAAATGAACTTGTTAACTTTAAGTATTAAAAAAGAACTTGAGAACTTACCGCAAGTTAAACAAGTCTCTCGGAGTATTAAACCTGTTATTTTTAAAGGTTCAAACTCAATGACTTTAGATGACAGAGATGGCAAACGAGTTGGCAGTTTTGCTTTTAATATGGTTGATCATAACTATTTTGATATTCTTGAATTACCCATAGTAGAGGGAAATACTTTTAGTGAGCAAAAAGATCCACGATATCAGATTAATGAAATTATTTTGAGTGAATCATTGGCCCATGAACTTGCACCCAATGGCGATGCCATAGGTAAGGTTTTTCAATTACAAATGGCGCAGCCGCTAAAAGTTATCGGCATTGCTAAAGATTATTACCGTCCAGGTATGAAAGGCGATTATGGTTATCAACGCTATTACATGCCTTATGCCGCTTTTGAAGATTTTGGTTTTGATATTAAATTAACCCCAGGGGCAAAACTTAGCAGAGAAACGGTATTGCCACTGTTATTAAAACTTAATGCTAAATTGAGAATAAGAACGGTGATCAGTCATAAAAACCAACATGCCGATCTTATTTACAAACATAAGTTAACAGCAGGTTTGACAATAGTACTGAGTTTATTATCTTTGTTATTAGCGGCTGCGGGTATTTATGGCGTACTAAATTACAGTACTCAAATGAGGCGATATGAGTTGGGTATTCATTTAGCGCTAGGCGCAAAAACTCACCGCATCATAAACATGGTATTGAAAGAAAGTTTATATCCTGTACTTTTGGGCATGCTCATTAGCGCAGGTTTATCGGTGATTATTTTTATTATCGTTAGACAGCAAGTTAATTTTGTTATCAATATCAATTATATTGGCATGTTGAGTGTGGTACCGATTATGTTAGCAGTGGCCTATATTGCTTGTTATATTCCAATAAGAGCGGCGATATCTGAAGATCCGATAAAAGCATTACGTAATGAGTGAGCTACCGGTAACAGTGAAAAGAGTGGTTTGAAATATTCACCACCTTTTAAACTGTTATCAAAACATTTAGGCAATAGCTATCAAAGGAAAATCAATGAGTTTAACGATACTGGTCATCGATGATATGGCTGATGTTCGTTTAAGTGCGAACTTTTTACTGAGTAATCAAAATTATAATGTCCTTGAGGCCGACTCGGTACTACGGGCACTTGACGTTATTAAAGAAAATAAGGTCGATCTGATTTTGTTGGACATGAATTACTCGTCTGATACAACATCAGGGCAAGAAGGCTTAAATTTTTTGACTAAGTTGGCGAAATTCGATATTACCACTCCCGTTATTGCGATGACGGGTTGGTCAAGTATCGACTTGGCAGTAAAAGCCATGCAGCAAGGTGCCAGCGACTTTATTGAAAAACCTTGGGACAACCAAAGATTATTGCAAATAATTAAGCAACAAATTCAGGTTACCGATTTAAAACAACAAAATCGCCGGCTACGCCAACATCAACAGGTAAAAACTACTGAAACTTTGGTATGGCAGTCAAAAGCGATGACAAAACTTATGGCAGAAATACATCGTATTGCTAAAACAGATGCGACCATTTTATTAACCGGTGAAAATGGTACAGGTAAATCAAGTATCGCGACTTACATACATCAACTTTCAACACGTAGTCAACAAAGTATGGTAACGGTTAATATGGGGGCGATTCCAGAGTCCCTTTTTGAAAGTGAGTTATTTGGTCATAAAAAAGGCGCTTTTACCGACGCGAAAGAAACCCGTATAGGTCGTTTCGAAATGGCAAACGAGGGCACTCTTTTTCTTGATGAAATAGCTAATATACCTTTAGCACAACAAGCAAAGTTACTAAGAGTATTAGAATCGAATGAATATGAAATGGTTGGCTCTAGCATTACAGAACATACTAATGTGCGTTTGATTAGCGCTTCAAATGCCAGTTTTGACCAGTTAATTCAACAGGAAAAATTCAGAGCCGATTTGTTTTATCGTCTCAATACCATTGAAATACATATACCGTCTTTACGAGAACGCACAGAAGATATTTTACCGCTAGCAAAACATTTTGTTGAAAAACATGCACAACGGTATGGGCAATCTAGTTTGACTTTAGCTGATGATGTTGCTGAAAAACTTAAATCTTATGATTGGCCCGGCAATATTAGAGAGCTAAGCCATGTTATTGAAAGAGCGGTTTTATTTGCCGATGATAATATTATCACCTCACAATCGATTACCCTTAAAAAGCGTGTTGGACAAAACAGTGATAGTAAAATGCCCTTTATGACCTTAGAGCAGGCAGAGCAGCAATTGTTATTACAAGCATTGAAAAAAACAGATGGACTAACGGTTGAAGCCGCTGAGCTGCTTGGTATCAGTAAAAGTGCTATTTATCGTCGAATGGAAAAGTATGACATTAAAAACTAACGAGACAAGGTATAAAAGTCAGGCATTTGAAACCCAATTGAAACTTGCTATGGCAGTATGTTATGGACTTTTTCTTGGCTTAGTTTTATCGGTTATGTCGTTATTATCATTAACCGTGTTAATCCAGTGTACGGTAGTGACGGTAGTATTCATTCCCATTCTTTATGTTTTTTGGCGCTTTTATCAAAAAATAATCACCCCATTTTATAGCTTAACCAATCTTGTTGAAGCGGTGCGACTTGAAGATTACAGTTTACGGATAAAAGATAACTATCACTCTGGAGTGTTGCATGATTTATCGCAAGAAATTAGTGCCTTGGCTGATGATTTACAACAGCGTAAACAGCTTTATGATCAACATACCTTGCTTATTTATCATCTTATTGAACAGTTAGAAACGCCGATTGCTATTTTTAATAATCAATTACAACTTAGCCATGCCAATGCCGCCTTTTCTCAATATATCGCGCAACCTTGGCAAACCAAGCGATTAACCTCTGGTGAAAAGTTAGGTTTAGTTTTTAAAGACGGTTGGCATTTTAAAGATGAAAATCAAAATAGTCGTTGGCAAATAAAGTACAGTGAATTTGTTGAGCATGAACAAACTTATCATTTAGTGATATTAACTAATGTTGAGAAACTTCTAAGGGCGAATCAACAAAAGTCGTGGCAACAAATTATTCGTGTATTGAGTCATGAAATTAGAAATTCGCTAACACCAATTAAATCATTAGCACAAACCTTGGCTAGTTTAGAGGCCGATGAGTCAAAATCAAAACAAGCACTGCAAGTGATTGTTGACCGCAGCAATTCATTACAAGAGTTTGTTAATCGTTATGGTGATATCAGCAAAAACATAGTGATAAATGAATCATGGTTTAATGCCTCAGAGCTTATTGATTCGATTATTAGTTTGTTCACACAAAGCGAAATTGTTATTGATAATCAGCTGGAAAAAATATGGGCGGATGAGGTATTGTTAAAACAGGTACTGATTAATTTAATCAAAAATGCAGTCGAAGCTTGTGAACAACAGTATGAGTCAATCATTCACTTAACTATTGTACCCCAACGCCATGGTGATGAAAAAAGTGTAGTGATTAAAGTGATAGATAATGGTCAAGGTATTGCTAATCCTGATAATTTATTTGTGCCTTTTTATACCACTAAAAAAGAGGGGCAGGGTATCGGACTTGGCTTAAGCCAAAATATTATTGAGCAACATGGTGGACGATTAACACTAGAAAACAATAAAAACACACCGGGTGCTACTGCTCAAATTTATTTATTGCAACCATTAAGTTAAACCACAACCTTATAGTTTTATTTGTCTTTAGTGAGCTGCTTAACTGCAATAGGCATTACGATATAAGAAATAATCGGCACAATAATAGCGACTACTGCACATACTTGTAGCAACTTGTTTGCTGGTAGAAAAGGGGCGATCCATTCAGGAATGAAATAGACTAGCGGCACAAGCGCAACATAATTAATGAGTGCGATTAGGTGTTTGTTAGGTTTCATTTAGTTTTCCTCTGCCGTTTTTCTTTGATGTTGCTATAAAAACAATTGTGCAGAGTATTTAAATTACGATTCTGCACTATTATCTGTCCCAAGTTCAGGTTATTTATTAACTTTGCCCTTGGCTAGCTTGCAAATAACTGTTGTATACCCAGCGATAACTGGTGTGTTGACCTAAAATACCACCAAGCTCCATGCCTTTTTCACTGCGCCAGTCATCCATTACTTCAGCCAAAACAGATGCCCACGTTGCTACTTTTACCCCTGCTTGTGTCATACGATGAATAGAAGCTTGGGCAACGGCGTTGTTCCAAGTACCAGAAGCATCAACAACGGCATAAACATCGTAACCCTCGGCGACTGCTGAAATGGCAGGAAACATCAAACAGACATCAGTAACAATGCCAGCCATAATTATTTTTTTACGACCCGTAGCTTCAATGGCTTTTTTAAACTCTGGAGATTTCCAAGCATTTATTTCACCTGCTCGCTCTATTACTTCATCACCTAATATTTCAATGATTTCGGGCATTATTGGACCATTTGGACCATCAGGCATACTAGCTGTAGTCACTGTCGGCATATCAACCGCTTTCGCCATAGCACATAATCCTTTGATGTTCTCAGTCATCAAGTGTGGGTCTTGATCTCTACAGCTCACTAATAGCCCAGTTTGATGATCAATCATCGCTAATACCGCATTATCAGTTGTCAGTGTTTCTGCAAATTTATTCATTGTTTTCTCCAGTATTCGTTTATTGTATTTTGTTTTAAAAAGTATTTTGTAAAAGCTCACTAACTACCACTATCTCGACATCACTTGTACTTGTTATTTCAGTTTTATAGCTACGAATTAAGTCGCCATCTTGTGCATCAAAACTATTATTTTCATCTGAAAACGTTGCACTGCCGTGGCTAACATAAGCTAAAATCTCTTGTTCAAAGCTAATGCTTTCGCCTGCGGGTAAACGCACAATATCTATGACTGTTTTACTATCAAAGGTTTTACTCTGATCTTTATTACCACCATAAATACGAGTAACGCCTTTTGATTTTAGCGTGTAATGTTTATAACCAGCTGGCTGTTCTGACTCATCTGGTAATACCCATAACTGAAGCATGCGGTTTTTAGTATTGTCAGGGTTTACCTCGTTATGAGAAAAACCTTCACCGCCGGCACGTTGAACTTGTGCATCACCAGCTATTAAGCTCTTTCCATGCTCTAAAGAGCCTTCGTGACTGACACGTCCATCCATCATGATAGAAATAACATCGATCTCTTTATGGGGATGCAAACGTGTTTCGCCATGAGCATTAAATTGTGCATCGGCAAGGTAAACAAAGTTACCAATGCCATCAAAAGTGTTTGGCGCTTTATGGCTGCCAAAAACGCGACGGTCAGTTACTAAGCGATGTTCGGTCAAACCGGCAAAGCCGCCTAAAGGTAATGATTTTTTGGTAAGTACTTGCATGGTGTTCTCCAGTTATTAATTTCTGTTTTACTATTTGTTTCGTTCTTTGTTTCGTTCTTTGTTTCGATAAGGTTATATTACGCCCTTGCTATTGTTTGATAAATATTGGTTTGTTGTTATGATAATCTCATATTCAACAACAATTGATTTGAAGAGCGCCAAAATGGAACATGATTTAAATGACATGATGGTTTTTCTCGCCGTTGTCGAAACGGGCAGCTTTACCCTCGCCGCAGACCGGCTTGGCATTCCTAAAGCGAATGTCAGTCGTAAAGTTTCAAGATTAGAGCAGCAGTTGGGCATTACCTTATTAGAGCGCTCAACTCGTTCGCAGCATTTAACGGAAGTTGGCAAACGATACTTAGTTCATTGTAAACGTATTCATGAAGAGCTGGATTTAGCCACAGCATCAGTTTCTGAATTACTGCACAGTTACAAAGGTGACTTAAAAGTAGGAGCCTCGGTTAGTACTGGCCAATTAATATTAAAACCAGCTCTAGCTAAATTTATGAATCAATACCCTGAAATGAGAGTGCAACTTAATCTACTCAACAGACGGGTTGATTTTATTGAGGAAGGTTATGATGTGGTGATTCGTATTGGCCAATTAGAAGATTCAATGTTGATTGCTAAAAAACTCGGCACGGTTTGTCGACGATTATTTGTCAGTCCTAGTTATCTCGCTGAACATGGAAACCCAGAATCAGTACAGCAGTTAATGGATCATCAATTACTGATAATGAATCCAGTGAATAACGATTTAAAACTTAACTTGGTCTCAACATCTAATGAAAAATTCACCTTAAACTGTAAACCAAGACTCATGGTTGATGATTTCTCTATACTTAAACAATCAATTATAGACGGTTTAGGTATTGCGGTGTTGCCTGACTATATGTGCCATGACGAGGTAGCAGCAGGAAGGTTAGTGAAAACATTACCTAACTGGGGCATGTCGAATGTTGATATCTATGCGCTTTACCCTCGAAACCGAGCAAAAATTCCTAAGGTGAAAGCGTTTTTAACTTTTGTTACTGAGTTATACCGTGACGTACTAAAAAGCAAAGCGATACTTTAGCTGGTGGTCACAACTTACGAAGGACGAAATATATCGATATTTAATTCAACACCACTGCCCAACCAATATGCAAACTCAGTATGATCTTGCAGGTTGTCACCTGTTAATGCATGTACTAATACACTTAATCCTTGACGATTTTCATCAAGCCATGGAATAAACTGTTCAAAATCAGTTGATGAAAAGGTTATTTGGCAACTCCACTTGGGGTGAGGACCGATGGGCTTTTGATGCACCCTACCAACTTGTAAAGTAAATAAATCATTTGCCTGTTGACATAAAACCCTAGCAAATTCTAAAGTTTCTTGTTCAAAATAAACATGGGCATGGTAATTGTCATGAATATTAACCGGAGATTTAAGTTTGTTCATTTAGTTATTTCCTTCTGCCATTATTTCTTAACCCTATGAAACATGACGGGTAAATTGTTAACCTATGCCGCGCTAACGAGTTAAACTTGCTATACATAATGTTTAATATTCAAATACCAGCAATAAATTCATCTACGCGCGCTAAAATTTTTGATTCATCTTGGCCTAGGCCGCTACTGTCGATAAATGTGATATCGGTAATGCCAATAAAATTCAAAACATGTTGTAAATAATCGGTTATAAAATCAAGTTCAGTGCCTAATTTAGTACCACCAGAGGTAATAACAATATATGCCTTTTTATTATTCACCAAACCTACTGGCCCATTATCAGTGTATTGAAAGGTCAATTTAGATCTCACAATTTGATCAATCCAGGCTTTAAAAGCTGCAGGTAAACCAAAGTTATAAATAGGCAGGCCAATAACAATTAGGTCTGCATTGTTAAGTTCATCAACTAACATATTCGACGTTGCTAGGTAATTATTTTGCTTAGCAGTTCGTTTATCTGCAGCAGTAAAGTTAGCTTTTATCCAGTTTTCATCAATTAAAGGCATACCTTCTGCCAAGTCTCTGATGGTTACTTTACTCGTTTGTTCACTGTTATGTTTATCAGTGAGTTGCTTAATTAATTTGTCTGATAGCCCCCGGCTATAAGAGCCTGTTTTTCTCATGCTTGCGTCTAGCCTTAAAATATTTTTAGCCATGTTCTTCTCTTTTGCACTATTGATAAACTGTTTAGTCACATAAAGACCCACTGTTTAAGTTAAATAAGTAGGTCTTTACTTTGATTACCTTAAGATAAAATAGGGTTTATATTAATGCCGCCATCTATATTATATTCTCCACCAGTAATGAATGAAGCGTCATCAGATGCTAAGAAGGTAACGAGTTTTGCAATATCTTTAGGTTGTCCAAAACGTTTTAACGGAATTCTATTTTGCATCGCCGCTGCAAACTCATTTAATTGATTTTCTGGCATACCCGTTTTAGCAAAAATAGGGGTAGATACTGGACCGGGGTTAACAGAATTCACCCGTATTTTTCGTACCGAAAGTTCAGAGGCAGCTGTTCTTGTATATGAATTTAGCGCCGCTTTAGAGGCTGCATAAATAGCAGTATTTGGCATACCGGTATAAGCATTAATAGACGAAAGGTTAATTATAGAGCCACCATCGTTAATAATAGGTAAAAATTTTTCAGTGGTAAAAACTGCGCCTTTGAAGTTAATTCCCATCTGAGTATCAAACATCTCTTCTGTAGTTTGGCCTACTGGCGCTGGACTGAATATACCGGCATTAACAAATAAGACGTCGATATTGCCAAAGTCATTTTTTACTTGGTCGACAAGTTTATCAATAGCAGATAAATCAATAACATCAGCAACGATTCCTGTAATACCTAATTCTGCCGCCGCAGTCATTACCCGATCAACAGACCTACCTGTGATAATCACACGGGCACCAGCCTCTTTAAAATATTTTGCCGTTTCATAACCAATACCACTATTGCCACCCGTTACTACTGCTACTTTTCCTGTTAAATCATTCATTGGTATATTTCCTTTAAAATTAATATTTAAATAATTCTGTACCGTTCGGTACTGATGTTGACAATCTATACCGAACGGTTCACAATTGCAAGAGTAAGTTTTATAAAATAAGGCAAAACAATGACAGCAGGCCGTCATCGCAGCTTTGATAAAAGCAATGCACTTGAAAAAGCCATGCAGGTATTTTGGCAAAATGGATACCCGGGCACCTCGTTAACAGATCTAACGAATGTAATGGGCATTAATAAATCGAGTCTTTATGCTGCTTTTGGTAATAAAGAAAAATTATTTGATCAAGCTATTGAATTTTATTTGCATAAACATGGCGTAGTACATTCAGCTGAGCTTTTTAAAGCAGAACTAAGCCTAAAGCAACGTATCAGAAATTACTTACTCTCGATTGCTAAGATGCTAGCAAACCCAGATTTACCTAAGGGTTGTTTCATTTGTCATGCTACTTCTGAAATCGCTGGCTCTTGTTTACCTGAGAATTCAGCAGCAAATATTAATGGTATTAATAAACAAACATTGCTGACATTAACTGAATTTTTTGAGAAGGAGCAACAAGTAGGGAACTTGATTAAAGGTAACTCGCCAAAGACTTTAGCGAACTATCTATTAACACTGCAATTCGGCTTAGCTATTTCAGCGAGAAATGGCAGCACTGTGGATGAGCTTCAAGAGATCATAAACTTCGCTACTGGTCAGTTTCATTAATTGTACTCTATATTTAGGCAGTAAATTTAATTCAGAGTTACTGCCTAAATAATCGGCCAACCTTTATCGGGTCAATGCATTTTGGCTTGTTCAGCTGCTTAATAACTATGGTTGGAAGCAATATTAAGTAGAGTGAAAGCTGATATTAAGGCTATATTTAATCGTATGTTAATAACCTTAGCTATTGGTTTTTGTCAGCTGAAGCTCAAATTCTTTAAGCATTTCTAGATGCTTGTTTTGATGCCACTCAATCATAGTTTTTGATTTCTCTACCGCTTTTATTTGATAACTAATGGCTAGCTTTAAATCCCCAAGTGTTGCGTATGCTTTAGCTAACGATGAAAGCGCGTAAGCTGAATCTGGGTAACGCTTGGCGGTTTTTTTGTAGATAGTTAATGCCTTTTGGGGCTCATTATCGATATAAGTTTTAGCCAAGGCTTTTAACGATCCTTCAGCCGAAACCTCAAAACCATATTTTTTATCAGATAACATTTGATAATGGGCGATAATTGCTTCAGGCCCTTTTGTAGAAATAGCTGATTCGGGCTTGAGATCGGTATGAATATCATCAAAAAGTGCTTCAATACCATTAATAACTGTCATTATGGGCTGTGACATATAGTTATTTTTGTTGTTGATATGTGCTTGCCAATTTAACGTTTTAGGAGCGAATTCAGTTAACGATTGTTCAAATGAATTAAAAGCAGGCAAACTTCCTTGTTCGTATTGATGTTTACCTGTTGAAAGGTATAAAAACCTCATCTTGTCATCGACTTTAGCTAACTGAGCTAGTTTTTCATCTGCTTGTGTTGTGATAGCGGCAAAGTTATCAGCAAGGGTTGGGCTGGTGATCATATATGCATTAAATAATTGCGGGCGGTTAAGCAGAGTATACAAACCAATGGCACCATTGCTCATGAAGCCGCTGTATATTCTAAAGCCGTTGGTGCGATATTTTTGATCTATAGCTGCCAATAAATCATTTTCAAAATAATTTAGCATGGTTGGATTTGAAGGGTCTTTTATTAACGCTTCAAATAATTGGGCAAATTCAGGATTGTACTTTGCTGGGGTAACCACGATAGTTTCAAGCCATGGCCAGCCACCATTATGACTTAACCATTCATGCACACCACTAAGATAAGGTTGGCTACGTGGGTGTAAATCAAAAATGATAAAGTATTGCTTATCTTTGTGTTTTTCTTGTGCGTAAGTTGTTGGTAAGGTGATGTTATATTCAATTGCTTCTTTAAAGTATTGAGATTTCACTTTCAAAGACTCTATCGGGTTTAAAGCGGTAATATCCGTTGCTTTAGCGACGCCAGTAAATAAAAATATCGCGATTAACAGTGGCGCTATAAATACTTTGTTCATTAATTTATCCTTTGTATTATACATTACAAGTATTGAAGTTTTTGTTATTACCATAACTCTTTAATCAGTGATATTTTCCCTTCAGTAAAGGCAAATAAAACCAGTCGAGGCTTGGTTGCTTGCCAACTTCCGTCAGATTGAACGATACCATTTGAGTATTCTATTGCCGCATTATTTTTACCAAAGATTGAGTTGGTGATGCGTACTTCATTTTCTTTTCCCTTTGAATACGCACCACGTTTTAGGTTACGTATAAACGCTTCACGCCATGATTTCTTGTCGAAATTGGCTTGATATTCAACATGGATATATTTTACCTCACTATGGGTAAGTGCTAACAGTGTATCAATATCTTTTATACTAGAGCCTTTTCTACTGACTTTATCTAACGCAGAAAAATAAGTATTTACCTGTTTTAGCTGGCAAGTTGATTCACAGTCAGTAGCAAATACTTTACTAGTTAAGATTAAGCATAAAAGTAAACAAACACTTTTCAATATTAACTTCATAACAATTCCTTTTTTATTAGTTTTTAGCTATTCACTGTATTTACGAATAACAGATACTTTGCCATTTTCAATTTCAAGTACCTCCATGGTGTGGAAGTTTAAAGTCATTACCTTTTTTGTTTGGGGGTGAACGCCCGCTGCTTGTGTATCATACCGTATAACCACTACACCAAAACCTGATGTTATGTCGACTAATGTTCCTGTGTAACTTGTATGAAGACCAAGATAGTGATTCATACCTTTACGCATGCTTTTTTTGCCATCAGCCGTGCGAGTATCGTCACTATCGTAGGGCAAGTGTTGATGACCAATATCATCAACTAAAAACGAAAGGTAATGTTCAATATCTTGCTTGGTTGCGGTCGGTGATTGTGTAGCTGCCCACGCGTTAAAGTAGTTATTGGCAAATTCTTTAGCATTGAACTCAGTCGCACTTACACTTGGTAGTACTACTGTCGCCCATAACAAAATCGAGATAATTATTTTCATGTAACTGCCTTTATATTTATGACTGTCTGGAGAGGAGCTCATCCAATTGTCGTTGTTTGTATTTTTTAGGTCGGCTGTAGTTGCTTCGACTTACTTAGGGAAATCAGCTTGAGTTGATCTTTTAGTTTTTGCTCTTTCCAATTGAATATCAACTAATTCTTGATAGTTCGACGATAGGGTAATGTCGCTTTTATTTATTATCAGCTCGACCGGTGACACCATATACCTTTGTTAGATCTGTAGCTATTAAACGAATGTTAAAATTTATTTCAGTGGCTAACTCCGGCATAAGTTGATGCATTTTCAATGGGTATTACCTAACAGACAGCAGCATTTGTGCCACCATAGGTGATAAACAGAGATAACTCATCAGTAAAGTGTTTAAATACTTGGGAAGACAAGGCTGGTAACAGGGATCTTTTTTAGACGATAAATTTAAATAATCCTAAATACTGAATAGCGCTACTAATATAAGTAGAATTAATTGTCGAATTCGACAATCAATTCCCGTTTTCGTTATTGCATAAAACGATATGCTTGATTGGTATAAATACCTTAAATACAGAGAGAAGATGATGAACTCAAAAGTAGCCTTGTTAGCCGGTGCCAGTGGATTAGTGGGTCAGCAGTTTTTAGCATTATTACTTGATGAGCCAACCTATAGCCGAGTTATTGTTTTGGTTAGAAAACCATTGGCTATGTCGCATCCCAAGCTCGAACAGCAGATTATCGATTTTTCAATCGCTAATGCGGAACAAAAGGGTCTGAAAGATTTGTCGATAGATCACGCTTTTTGTACTTTAGGCACCACTATCAAACGCGCTGGCTCTAAAGTCGCTTTTCGCCAAGTTGATCAGCAATATGCTGCTAATGTTGCACAAATAGCAAAAGACAGTGGTGCACAATTGTTCGGTATAGTTACCGCAATGTCAGCCAACAGTGATTCAATGTTTTTCTATAACAAGGTTAAAGGAGATATTGAAAGGCAATTGCAACAAATGAATTTTCAACACCTTGCTGCCTTTAGGCCTTCAATGCTTGCTGGTGATCGAAATGAAAAGCGATTTGGTGAGCAATTGGGTTCAGTATTGATGAGAGTATTTGGCTTTATGATCCCACAAAATTATAAAATAATTGATGTGAAAAAAGTGGCAGCGGCTATGCTTGACTATGCTAAAAATCCAGCGCTGGGTTTTTCTGTAATTTCCTCCGGTGAAATGCTCAAAAGTAAAAAATAATACTCCTATTCTAAAATACTATTCTGAAATACAAAGCTAAATATAAATTCATACTGTGACTTTTGGCACTGTTGGTCAAAGTAGATTTTTTTTATTCTTTTACAAACTTTGTAGGAGAATAAAATGTCTCAGCTTAATCACCATCAACCAGATATATCTCAACTAAAAATTGATCGAACACCTAGAAATAACAAAATCTGGCGCTCTGCTTATTTTACTAATGCAGTTATTGTCATGATGATCTGTGTAAGTGCATTGTATTTAAGTGCAGGTGTTTTTATTCCTACAAGTGACATTGACAAAACTCAAGTCAAGCCAGTGATCAAAACTGCAAATAAAAACCTGTTGTCGGCAAGTATTGACTCTTCAAAAGCTGTTGTGCTCAACAATAATCAAGTTAAGCCAAGCGATATTAGTAAGCTAAAAACCATTCTCGATGCCAGTGGCCATATTGTTGCTAGGCGAATAGCTACGGTTTCATCTCAGGTTACCGGCAAGCTTAATAAACTTAATATTGAAGAAGGTCAGCGAGTATATAAATCAGATGTATTGGCTGAACTCGATAATAAGCAAGCGGTAATTACTCATCAATTAACGTTAGCAGAACTTGCGGCAAAACGAGCTGGTCTTGAAGAGCTAGAGCTGCTTTTTAAACAACAAAATAAACGTTTTAATCGTAATAAGTTGTTGGCAAAACAACAGTTAATTAGTGAACAGTTATTAGAAGATAGTCAGTTTAAAAATGCTCAGTTAGCTATTCAAATGAAAAATAAACAGGCGTTAGTGCAATTAGCACAGCAAAGAGTTGCTTTAGCGCAATACCAACTGAGTCAGCATCAAATTCGAGCGCCTTTTGACGGTGTGGTGATCAGTAAAAATGCCCAAGTTGGAGAGCTTATTTCTGCAGGTTCATCAGGCGGTGGTTTTATTCGTACCGGTGTCGGCACTATTGTTGATATGAGCTCTTTAGAAATCGAAGTTGAAGTGGGTGAAAGCTATATCCATCGGGTATTTGCCGGTCAAAAAGTAATTGCCAAACTAGATGCTTATCCAAAGTGGCAGATTCACAGTGAAGTAGTTGCCATAATTCCTACCGCCGACCGACAAAAAGCAAGCATAAAAGTACGAGTGAAGTTTTTTGAAATTGACCCAAGAATTTTGCCCGATATGGGAGTGAAAGTCAGTTTTATAAACCAAGAAGCTCATTCTGACGAAAAGGAAATTCAGACTCATGTGGCAGTCTTGTAGCACTGTGGTAATAGGCTTAATGGTTAATCAATAAATTGAATGTTAGGAAAAAAAACAATGCAAAACAATAACGAGATTATTTTAAAAGCGATAAACAAAAGTTATCAAAAAGGTGATAACACCGTCGTTGTGCACGACAATTTTAACTTAACAATAAAATCAGGAGAATTTGTCGCATTGATGGGCCCGTCTGGTCTGGGGAAAAGCACACTGCTGCATTTGATGGGCGGCTTAGATCAACCAACGCAGGGAGAGGTTTGGATTGGCGGCCAGCGCATTGATAATTTAACGCAAAAACAATTAACTCAATGGCGGGCGCAGAGTATTGGTTTTGTTTTTCAGTCACATCACTTATTGCCAGTGCTTAGTGCACAAGGCAATGTTGAATTGCCACTAGCATTAACGCCATTAAATAGAAAACAGCGTAAAGAACATGCCAGTATGGCGTTGCAATTAGTAAGTATGAGTGAGCGAGCTGATCATTACCCCAAAGAACTTTCAGGCGGCCAAGAGCAACGAGTGGCTATTGCTCGTGCCATTGTCAGCGACCCTCAAATTTTATTGTGTGATGAACCAACAGGTAATTTAGATCGAAAAACTGCTGATGAAATTTTAGCGCTACTAGCCAAGTTAAACAGTGAGTTAGGTAAAACCATTGTCATGGTTACTCATGATAATAAGGCGGCAGAATATGCTACTCGAGTGATTAATCTTGAGTCATATATTCTCTCGCAAAATAAAGCACAAGCAGAAGCACAAAATAACAAAATGAATAAGGCTGAAGTATCACTTGGGTCAAACTTATGAATATTTGGCTTTTAGTCTGGCGAAATAGCTTTCGCAAGAAAATACGTTTTGCTTTGACCTGTGTATCAATAATGGTGGCGTTTTTTTTGTTTACCGCTTTAGCCGGAATTAATCATGCGTTAACCGCCAGTGTTAGCAGCATTAATCAGTACCGATTAATGACTAGCCATAAAATATCAATAACACGTTCATTACCAATTAATTATCAACAAAAAATTGCAGCACTACCGGGTATAGAGCGTGTAAGTTATGCTTCATGGTTTGGTGGTTTTTTTCAAAATGAGAAAAATCAACTCGCGGTTACTGCTGTTGAACACACCAGTTATTTTGACTTGTTCGATGAATATAAAATTCCAAAGCAGCAGTTAGCGCAATGGAAAAAAACACGTACGGGCATTATTGTTGGCCAATCATTAGCTAATAAATATGGCTGGCAAGTAGGTGATAAAGTCCCCTTAAGTTCATCGATATGGATGAATAGAAGTGGTTCATTTAGTTGGGAGTTTGTTGTTTCTGCCATTTATCAAAGTAATAAACAAGGAGGAGATAAAAAAATATTTTTCCAACATGCATATTTTGATAAAGGCAGAGCTTATGCAAGAAACTCACTAAGTTGGCTTTCAACTAAAATTGCCCCTAATGCAGATGTAGAGCAAGCGATAAAATCAATTGATAGTTTATTTACCCATTCCAATAGTCCAACTAGAACGACAACAGAGCAAGTTTTTGTTCAGGAGCAAGCACAACAATTTGTTGATATGGCCATGGTAATCAATGTTGTTGTCATTGCGGTGTTTTTTACTTTGTTATTAATTGTTTGCAATACCATGATTCAAACTATTCGTGAACGATTAAACGAAAGTGCGATGATGAAAGCTCTTGGTTTTTCTTCTTCATCATTAATCACAGCTATATATTTAGAGTCGTTGTTATTATTAGGTATTGGTGCAGTATTAGGCACTTTGCTAGCCAGTATTTTATTGGGCTTTATTAAACAAAGCTTGGCTGATTTTTTACCAGGTATTTATATTTCGCCACAACATTACATTACCGTTTTTGCCCTAGTTAATATTGCTGCCGCTTTTTGTAGCTTTTTCCCGGCTTTAAAAATTAAAAGCATTGTTGTTAGTGAAGCACTAGGAGGTCAGTCATGAGTCAGTCATTAGGTTTAATAGAGCAACTTTATATCAATATCAAACAAGCTCAAGCCCTTACAGTAATCAACTTTAAAAGTTTTCCACAACGAATTGCCGCCTCATTGGTGAGTATTATAAGCATTGGTTGTGTCGCTGCAGTTATTTTAAGTGTTTTAGCAATGACCGAAGGCATGATGAAAACCTTACACCAGTCAGGCTTAGACAATACTATTTTAGTGATGCGTGCAGGGGCGGTATCAGAATTACAAAGTGTGATGTTTCCCGTTGAAATGAATATATTGGCTAATAACGAAAAAGTTATTCGAGATGAACAGGGGCAAGCACAAGTGTCTGCTGAAATGTTTGTCAATGCAGAGGTAAATTTTAATGATGCTTCAGGAGAGCAAGTATCAAAAAGTTTGGCACTGAGGGGGATAAGTGCTACCACCACCTTATTTCGCCCAAACTTTAAATTAGTCAGTGGCAAGCTTTTTAATACCGGAGTTAGAGAGTTATTGATCGGTCAAGCAATTGCCAGAAGAATGCCTGAGCTTATTGTGGATCGTATCATTACTTTGGGCGGTGCTCAATGGAAAATTAGTGGCATATTTTCAGATGAAAACAGTGTCTTTGAATCAGAGTTATGGGCCGATATTGGTATGGTTCAAAGCGATTATCAGCGTGGCAATACCATTCAGTCAATACGATTAGCTTTAAACGATAGCAATGATTTAGCAGCACTTGAAAAAGAATGGCAAGATGATCCCCGTTTGAATATTCGCATTATTACCGAAAAGCAATTTTTTGCCGATCAGGCGGAAAGTTTAACTCGCCTTATTCGTTGGTTGGGTTTTCCTGTTGCGTTAGTAATGGCATTAGGAGCCATGGTTGCAGCGCTTAATACTATGTACGCAGCAATTGCGAGTCGTAGTAAAGAAATTGCTACTCATAAAGCGATTGGTTTCACTCCTTTTGCTATTTCAGTGTCGATAGTGTGTGAAGCGGTATTAATTGCTTTAGTAGGCGGCGCCTTAGGTATTTTACCCTTATATCTTGTTTTTGATGGTTGGACAGCGGCTACACAAAACGCATCTAGCTTGAGTCAAATAATGTTTAATTTCGATATTAACGCCATTTTGATTGCAAAATCAATGGCACTAGCCTTGTTAATCGGATTGTTAGGGGGTTTATTGCCAGCCTTTAAAGCAATGAAGTTACCTGTTACCCAAGCCCTGCGCGATTAATCGTCTTAACCCATTAGCTTTTCTTTAGATATTTGCCAGAAGTCATAGTAATTACCTTATATATTCATGACTTTTGGCACATCAACTTAAACAAATAATTAATTAAACTAATGGAGTATTAAATAACTCATCAATAAAGATGAATTAACATTACTTACCTTTATTATCAATTAACGGTAGCAATTAACACTATTAGGGATTTATTATGACATTTCAAAAATTATTATCTTATTCAGCAAGCAGTTTATTCATGGCGGCAATTGGCTCATTATCTATGATTACTCTTTTAAGTCAGCATGCTGTTGCAGCGGATTTAACGGTAAATATTAGCGATATTGAGCAAGGAAAAGGGTATGTATTAGTCGCTCTTTATGCGGACCAAGAATCGTATACTAGCGGTAAAGCGAGCTTTTCATCTAGAGTTAAAGCAGAGCATGATCAAGAAACACTGGTATTTGAAAACCTTCCTGATGGTGAGTACGCCATTAAATTGTATCAAGATGAAAATGATAATAACAAACTTGATTTCAATATCCTGGGTATTCCCAAAGAGGGTTATGGTTTTAGTAACAATGTTGGAATGTTTGGTGCTCCAGATTATGTCGACGCAAAATTTACCATCAAAGAAAACACAGCAATTAAAATTGAATTGTTTTAAAGTCAGTAATAACAATAACATTCAATGCCTCGACTGTTTAAGCCCGACAAACAAGGCATTTTTGTTAATATTTTTGAGTAATGATATATGGTTAAACGATTAATTCCTGAACACCTACGTAAAGATTGGCTGTTACATCTTTCTGGGTTTGTTACCTGGTTGGTAGTGAGTGTTTTATCTTTAAATGGACTTGAGCCTGATCTAAGTTACTTTTTAAAAGTCACTGGTTTTATTGGTTTTTATGCTTTATTTGCTTGGGTTGTTTCATCAGAAAGAGCAACACATATTGTTAGAAATAAAATATGTGTTGCTTGCCAAATAATGCTGATTTTGCCACTGATTCATGTTGATAAATATCGTGTTGCGGCTATTTTATTGGTACTGGTTGCTACTCAACTACCGGCAATAATGAAACGTAAACAAGCGTTGTTATTAATCTCTTTTATTTCTATTATGCATTTCATTTTGGTATTTAATGGCGCCTTTGTGAATACCTTTTTTCATGTGCTTATTTATTTCATGTTGCAAATTTTTGGCTATTCCACCCTTGAAATAATGTTAAGGGAAGAGCGCGCTAAAGAAGAATTAGCAACCATTAATCAAGAGTTATTAGCCACAAGGTTTATGTTAAAAAATTCATCGCAAAAGCAAGAACGTTTACGTATTTCTCGTGACTTACATGATGTTATCGGCCACCAATTAACGGCATTGTCATTAAATTTAGAGGTGGCAAGTCATAAAGTGCCAGATGAATTTAAGCCCTTATTGCAAGATAATTTACTATTGGCCAAAACATTGTTATCTGATGTTCGACATGTTGTTAAGGAGATGCGTGATGAAGAGCAATTTGATTTAGCGATTAATTTATCTAACCTTGTCACTCAATTACCTGACTGTAAACTTATCATTGAGTCGCCGCTCGTTATTGACTCTCTGCGTTTGAAGCAGCAATTAATGTTTTGTTTGCAAGAGGGCATAAGTAATGCACTTCGCCATGGTAAAGCAAGTAAGTTAATACTTACTAACGAAAAAGTCGGAGACAGTCTAGTGATTGAGCTAATTGATAATGGCGTAGGATTACCAAAAAATAAACAGGGTGAATTTGGTAGTGGTTTAAAAGGAATGGAAGAACGTTTGGCTGATTTCAACGGTACAGTAGAGCTTATTGACAACTCATCAAACTGTCCTGGTAGTACACTAAAACTTAAAGTAGAGGATTGTTATGATTAACGTTGCTTTGGTAGATGATCAACAACTTGTAAGGCAAGGAATTGCGGGTTTGTTGTCGCTCAGTGAGGATTTATCGATTATTTGGCAAGCTGAAAATGGTGAAGATGCTCAGCAACAATTATTACAAAATGAGCAGCAACCTGATGTTATGTTACTCGATATTCGTATGCCTAAACTCAATGGAATAGAGTTGGTAAAAGTATTACGTGCACAAGGCAATACGCTACCTATTTTAATGTTAACGACTTTTGATGACAGTGAATTGTTTCTGCAAAGTTTGCAAGCGGGAGCCAATGGCTTTTTATTAAAAGATGTTTCGTTAGATAAACTCGTTAATGCGGTAAAAATTCTAGCCGATGGTGGATTTGTCGCAGAACCTGTGGTGATGAAACAGCTCAACAAAGGTTTAGCAGATATGCCTGTTATTGAAGATTTAACAGAAAAAGAAAGACAAATACTGAAGTTGGTTGCTGGCGGATTTTCGAATAAAGAAATTGCCAGTAGTATATTTTTAGCCGAAGGGACGGTTAAAAATCATGTCTCTAACATCTTAGCAAAATTAAATACCCGAGATCGCACCCGAGCTGTTCTTATTGCTCTTAATCAAGGTCTTGTTTAGTCTTAGTTAAGGTTCAGCTAAGGTTTAGTTAAGGCTTAGTTTATTGGAAAGCAGACAGTTATTTTGGCACCCATGAGATCTTTTGATGTGCTGGCGACTATAGTCGCATTGTGCCAACTGACTACTTTAGCCGTAATGGCGAGGCCTAAACCAAAATGTCCATCGGCTCTTGCTCGTTCTTTATCTAACTTGATAAAGGGCTCAAAAATTAATTGTTGTTTATCTTCTGGTATGCCTGCGCCGTCATCTTCAATTGTAATAGTGAGTGAGTGATTGTCAATGTTGGCTGAGATTTTCACCGTAGATTTAGCATGTTGAACGGCATTACC
Source organism: Colwellia sp. (assembly GCA_022969175.1). Lineage (GTDB taxonomy): Bacteria > Pseudomonadota > Gammaproteobacteria > Enterobacterales > Alteromonadaceae > JALJPB01. The sequence continues at coordinate 36,136 of JALJPB010000023.1, forward strand.
AATCAAGTTTTGAAATGCTCGATAACACCAATGAAAATCAATCGTGTGGTGGATGGCATCTTGGGGTAGGTTGTAGATGAGCTTAATATTATATTTTTCTGCTAATGTTAAGCAGTCGTTACCCACCGATAACAGTAAATCGTTAATATTGCTATTATCTAAGCGTAAATGAAAGCTGTGTTGCTCTAGACTGGCATATTCTAAAAAGGCTTCGGTCATTTCTTCCATTCGGGTCAGTTCATCATCCATTCGCCTGATATAATTATCTTTTTTTTCTATGCTTGTAGAATCTATTGCGGCATCTATGCCAAATCGCAAACAAGCCATTGGTGTGCGAATGTCATGAGACAAACTTCGCGCCAGTATTTTGTTGTCGGTAAAAAGTTTTTCAATTTGATTGGCCATATTGTTAAAGCTTTTTTCAAAAATATGCAAATATGAAAAATGACTGGTAGGCACTCTGGCGCTAATGTCTCCGGCAGCTATTTTGCTGGCGGTGGTGTTTAATAAATATAATCGGCGCGTTAACGGTAATAACCACAAAACAAGAATTAAACAAATGCATAGGTACAAGACAATCGTTAATAACATATCGTAACTAGTATCTCTTACTGGTTCATTGGGAATGTTTAACTGTATTAATTTGTTTGGATATTTTTCGAGTTCTTTTAACAGGTATGAGCCTGTTTCAGCTTCGAGTAATAATCCGCCGGCTTGGTTAAGTTGCTGATGAAGTTCTATTGGCAGTGCGATACTATTTGTCTCTTTAATGACAATGGTTAGTTGGAACTGTTTACTCAACTGTGAAGCTTTAATACTAAGGTGCTCTTGGCTAACTTGAGTAAACTCATAATGAAAACCTTCAATTAATTTTTCATAAAGTTTAGTTTCGCCACTTTTATCAATGGCACTATCGTTAGAAACTAGCTTGTCTAGGCCCCACCCAGTGACAAAAATAGCACCTAGTACCACAAAGATAATGCTGATGTATAATCGTTTCATTAACTTACTCTAATCTAATCGGTTGTAATCTGATCATTATTCTTGTCTTGCCAAGCATCAGCAATAAATAAGTAACCTTTTCCCCAGACAGTTTTGAATTTTCTCGGTTTTTGAGGATTGTCTGAAAATATTTTACGTAATGTGGAAAGCATGACATCAAAACGGCGATCTAAGCCGTCATACTCCCTACCTTTGAGTGCTTTAAAAACAGAGTCGCGATCAACCACAATGCCCGCATTGGTGGCAAGATAACATAAAAAAGCAAATAAATTAGTTGAAAGCTCTATCTCCTTACCCTGATAAATTACCCGTTTTACATCTTCATAAATGGCCAGTTCGCCAAAAATCAGTTCTTTATTTTTATTTGGCTCTAACGTGTTATGACGTAATGCGCTTTGAATACGAGCCAGTAGTGCTCTTGGTCTAACAGGTTTAATAACGTAGTCATTGGCACCAGACTCTAAACCAATGACTTCATCAAATTCATCAGCGCGGGCCGTTAGCATAATTATCGGGGTTTGATGATTCTCTCGTATCAGCCGACAAACCTCAATACCATTTAAACCGGGTAACATGACATCGAGCAGTACTAAGTCAGGGCTGAATACCTTCATTGCCTCAATGACGATGTCGCCACGGGCAACATGATGTACCTGAAATTCTTGTTCAATTAAGTATTCTTTAACCCAATTGGCAAGTGGTAAGTCATCTTCAACCAGTAGTATTTTGTTTTGAGTAATCATTTATAATTTCCTAAAATAAACGCCAACGTCGCTTGCGAGGTGTTGCTTTGTGAACCCATCCGACCGTTATTGTTGTTTCTGCCAGTACGGTATCACTATCGCGCTTCATTAAATAAAAGGTGATGTTCTCGCTTGATTCAAAGGTGATAGAGGCTATGTTGCTTCTGCTGTTATTCCAGCATCGCAGCTTCTTTTTTTCTTGAAATAAACAATAATCGTCAACATCAATGCTTTGCCAATGAATGGTAATATTGGTGAAACATTCTCTGCCTTGGTGCAGGGTAATACAGCTTGTTGGTTGTGCTGTCAGTACTGGGCTGAGAGTGAGCTTTAAAACCGAATTTAGCCCTGAGCTAGGCGATTTTTCTTGAACTGCATTTACCGAATACGGTATGAAATACAGTAAAAGTAAAGTCAGCCCTGTAAGCACTTTGCTCACTTTAAAATACATACATAACTCCAATAAGTATCTGAGTTATGTATTGTTTATCAGCTAGTGGGCTATCAAGTACACTGTTTGAATAATAGTTTTGAGTAATGCCAGCGCTGAATGACCAGTTTTCTGAAATGGGGTGCTGGGCAAATATTTCTGCTTGTAATCGCATCGCACCATCTGCCTGATGCTCAGGGCGATATTCATTTGCTTCCTCTAAGTCCACTCCCAAGTAATAGTCTATTACTCTACTTGAATAAAATGTCGCACCGCCGCCTAGGTATATATCCCAATTTCTATATTGAATAAGGTGACTATAAAAAGAATCAATAAGCCAGCCATCAGCCCTACTTAATACACCTAATGAAGCAAATTCAACTGAAAATAAATCATTATCAATAAACCGCGAATATCTTATAGCGATACCATTGCCTGAATCTCTATCATTAAGTCCATCTAATGTCGGTATGGGTTTGTCTTGGTCTTCGATTAAATACTTGGGTGAATAGCCTGAAATATAACTTTTAGTTAATATATCAATTGCCCAGTCATCTTTATTTATTAACTGATAACCAATTTCACTGCTATAGAATTGTGATCCTAAACGACGTTGGCTTGATTGAATATAAAAGCCTTTGTAATACAAGTCTAAAGAAAGAGAAAAAGCGAGAAAATCATCTATACCATTAAGTTCTACATCTTTCAAAAAAACAGGATCATACACTGCAGCCATGTTTATCATAAACTGCCAACTAAAATCACTGTCTGGGGTTTGTGTTGTTGTCGACTCTTTTTCATTGGCTAAAGCTAAGTTAGCCGATAATAAAAATATCAATACGATGAGTTTTTTGAACAACATTAAAAGAAAGCCTTTATGCATGGTTACAATGGAGTTACAAATGATAAACCTAGTAAGCAGTAAATTAAAACAATTGTTTGTTTAAAAATTGTAAGAAAATTAAAAAAAATATTTATGGCACTAATTAAAAATGTGCCATAAATATTTAGAACTATGGATAGTTCAGGTTAGTTAGCTAAAACTGCACCTTTAAACCGATGGAAGGAAACATTTCCATGCCCTCTTCGCCTTCTATTGTTAACTCTGGTGTTGTTGAGTTTTCATCTGGCGCGTAATAATAACCTGAGATGTTCTCACTAGCAGTGGCATTTAGTATAGCAAAGGTCCACTGAGCTTGTTGTCCCCAAATAGTTGTCTTGTAATTGGCTTCAAGATCTAAGCGGGAGTATACCGGTAACGTTTTAGCATTAAGTTCGCCATAAATAGGAAGATAGTGATCTTCATAATCAGGGTTGTCTCTTAAGCCTGTGATGGGTGTGTATTTAGCACCACTACGAAGAGTATATCGTAAACCAAAATCCCAACGGTCGTTTAATTGGTAATTTAGCACTAAGTTGGCTAAAAGAGGGGTATCTAAATAATACTCTGTGGTAACTTCTTTAATCTCATCTGTTCTATCGCTTTTAGACCAACTTAAAGATGCCCAGCCATACCAATTGTCAGCAAGCTCTCGATTAACTACCCATTCAATACCTTTGGCTGTACCTGTGAGATCATTAGTGTAATGAAGGTTATTGATATCTTGCTCATCATCCATTGATAACGGAAGGTCGCCTAGATCCTTATAATAAACATCGATTGTCGTTTTCCATAAATCGTTTAACTCATATTCAGCGGCTAAAGAGTAATGTGTGGCTTTAGGCGAATTAAGTCCAGGGTTACCTATTTTTTTCAGTACGGTATCTATGTCAGGGAAGCGACTATAAGTACCTGCTTTAGTTTTAAATACTAATTCATCGTTTGCGTACCAATTTAATGAGGCTCTAGGATGAATAAAACTTTGCTTGGTATAATCATTTCTCTCTGCACGAACACCTACTTCTAACTCAAAATCTTGATGAAACTTCCAAATGTCTTTTAAATAAACAGCAATATCCGTATTTTTCAGAGTATCTGAATCTTGTATTCTATCGCCTTTATTACTTTCACAGTCAGCGTCGTGATCGGTACAGTAATAAGGAATTATATCAAAGCTGTACTTAGACTCACTTTGTTCAATATCACTACCAATGACCAATTTATGATCAGCAAAAATGTCGAATTGGTACAAGAGGCGCAAGTTATATTGTTCAGTGGTACTATTTACATATTGGCCTTGTCCATATATTTCTCTACCTTCTTGTGATAAATGACTGAAGTTAACGTGCATGATCTTTTGGTTTTCACCATAGTATTGCCACGATAAGCCTTGCTGATCAAAGCGAGTGGTAATTTTTAAATCACCAATCGAGTCAGGATCGACTCTTCCTGCCTCTGATGCCGCTGAAATATTAATACCTCCGGTATCACTTGCTCCTGTCATAGTGAAAGTGAGTTTATGGCTATCTCCAATGAGCCATTGGTATTTACCTTGATAATCATCACTAACTGGGGCTTTGAAGATAGTATAACCGTCTTCTTCTTCACCTTCTGGCAAGAATAGGTGGATTAAACTGCGACGATAAGAAAAGTAAAAAGCTTGATCTTCTGTAATACCTCCTTCTACCATAATGCCTGTTTTAAGCATACTTGCATCTAAAATAGTGGTGATGTCTTGGTTACGAGGGTCACGTAATTTAACATCAAAAATCCCACCTGTGGCATTACCATACGAACTATCGAATGCAGCAGGGTACAAACTGAAATCACGAACTACATTTTCATTAAATATACTGTCACCAAATAAGTGAAAGATATAATTAACCGGCATATCATCAATATAAAAAGCATTATCATCAGGAGATGAACCTCGAATAGCGGGCTCCCCGCCATCGTCACCACCAGCATAAACAATGCCTGGCATGGTAAAAACAGAGCTTAGCGGATCACTTTGAATACCGGCAACTTTTAACAGTTTTTTTGTCGGTTCACTAACTTCACTCTCTGCTTGATTACGTCTTCCTTCAACAACAATTACCTCGGTATCTTCTTGAGTGATGACCTTTTCTTCACTAGCCCAGCTGAAAGCAGGCAGAGCCGATAGTAATACTATGTATTTTAGTGTGATGTTCCCTTGGCTTTTCATTTATGTTCCAACATTGATTAACTTGTTGCCATTTTGTAACAGTTTACCTGTTTAAATCAGTAATCGAAATGTCGAAAAAATGTCGGTAAGTGTAAGTATCTGTAAGAACTCATAGTGAAGAAAAGGTCAAATAAACGATGAAAGTTCAGTACTGTTTAGTTTGTAAGGGCGTGTTGTAGGTATGGTTAATTTATATAGAGAGTTGAGAACTTTCGTTTATTTGATTGGCAAGCGAAGTATTATCGTTGAGCCATGATTTAATTGAGAACTAATTTTAATGCTGCCTTTGTGAGTTTGCATCACCTCAAATGAAACTGACATGCCTAAGCCAGTGCCGTTACTCGCGTCTTTGGTGGTATAAAAAGGTTCGAATATTTTTTCTTGAGTAGTCTCGTCCATACCACAACCATTATCCGTTATGGTAATAAGAAGTTCATTTTGTTCATTTTGGCTTTTTACAGTAATTTTACCTTTAAAATTTTTGTCGGCGATTGGTAATTGTTCAACTCTTAAATTGATCGCTTGGCAGGCATTAATAATTAAATTCATGAAAACTTGATTAAGTTTAGAGGGGTAGCAACTTAATATCGGATCATATTCAAAATCAGTTATTATTGTGATATCTCGATACTCGGTACGAATTAAATTGATAGTTGACCCAATCAATTGGCTGACTTTTGCTGGTTCTTTTTTCAATCGTCCTAAATGAGAAAAAGTTCGTAAGCTCTCAACAATGTTTTTAATACGAATAGTGCCTTCATTAGCGGTTTGTACCAATTCGACTAAATTACCAAACTGTTTATCAAAAGAGTTTAATACCTCATTATCGGCATTGTCGCCACCAGCTAACTGCTTTAAAAAATATTTTATTTTGGTTATTTCGTCAAGCATCATATAGACAGCAGCATAGGTGAAGTTGGTTGGATTATTAATTTCATGGGCAATACTGGCTGTAAGTTTACCAAGGGCTGCCATTTTTTCTGACTGTACTAATTTCTGCTGGGCACTCTTTAAGTGTTCGAGAGTTTGTGAAAGGTCTTTTGTGCGCTCAGCTACTTTGCTTTCATGTGTATTTGCTAATTCTATTAGTTCGTGTTCTCGGTCTGTTCTTTCAATTTCAGCAGATATGCGACCAGAAAACAACTCAAATAAGGTGACAACAAAATCAGAGTTTTCAATTTTTTCTTCATGTAGGGCAACAACAAGACCAATCACCTTACCGTGTGAATCGTGTAATGGTATACCAATATAACCTTCTATTTTCATATCAATAAGTAGTTGATCATCAGGGTATAATTGGCATATGTTTTTCGGATAAATACAAACAGAGCCGCTATTTACTTCAGCACATGGAGTATTTTTCAGCGTATATTCAAAGTTTTCTGCTAAGAGCCCTTTTGCTACTAAACTAATTGTCTTGGAGCTATAACGCTCTTGATTTAACCTTGCAATCAAGGTGTAATCTGCACCCGTATGTTTACACAACTGTAACGTTAAGGCATTAAAAAAGTCTTCACCAGAAGTCGATTTTAAGCTGTTAATTATTTCTGGTAATACTTGTTCAAAATTTGACATAAACATTACTTTTATTAGAAATTGAAATAAATTAAAACTTGAGCTGTTTATCAGCAATAGGTGTGTGATATAGCACTTGTTTTTGCTCAATAAGATCAACTAAATTTGTCATGACATTGTCATAGAAACTGTCTGAATCGATTGATTCTTTTTGGTCGCTACCCGTCATTTCGCTATCCGGATTTTCAATTAAACTAACCCAAGTATTTCGGCCATTATTTTTAGCAAGGTAGAGCGCAAGGTCGGCAAAGTTTAATGTTTGCTGCCAAGTTAAGGTCTCATAGTGATTTTTAAGAAATGGAAAGCAGGTAATACCAATTGAACAGCTGCAATTGATGGTTTGTTGGCTGCCTAATTCAAATAAATTCAACTCAACTTGTTTTCTAATTCTTTCAGCTAGTTGCTCTAAACCTTCAATAGATTGACCGCGAGCAACGATAACAAATTCTTCACCTCCCCAACGAACTAACCAATCAGATTCTCTACAACTTTGCTTTAAAATATCGGTAAATTGTACTAGTACCCTATCGCCAGCATCGTGGCCATAGCTATCATTAACTTTTTTAAAGAAATCAATGTCTACCATCATTAGTCCGATGTTTTCATTAATGTTTGAAGCATGTTCTCTTTTTAATTTGGCTAATTCTTGCGGCATAAATTTTTTCAAAAAATGTCGATTATGTGCACCAGTTAATTGGTCGCTAAGGCTAAGTTGCTCAAGGGAAGATAACGCTTGGTTAAGGGCTTCATTTTTTTCATTGAGCTCTTCCGTTCTTTCTTCAACCAGTTTCTCTAAGTTCGCGGCATAATTAACCAAAGCTTGGCGCATTTGATAGGCTTCCACACCTCTTTTAACCGTCAGAGAAAGTTCAACAGGATCAAAGGGTTTAGTCATAAATTTATAAAGTTTTGCTTTATTAATGGCATCAATAATTACTTGGGTATCTGAATAGCCAGTTAAAATAATGCGGATAGTATCGGGCATTCGATCAACTATCTTTTCTAAAAATTCGACTCCTGTGACTATCGGCATGCGCTGATCAGTGATAATAAGTTGGATTTTAGTCGGATCAACCATGTTATCAATCAAATCAATAGCTTCTGCGCCATTAAGACCGGTAATAATTTGAAAATGTGATTCTAATAATTGCCGTAATACATTGATGTTTTCAACTTCATCATCCACTAACATGATCAATGGCTTATCTAACTCATTGTTCGACTTTTCAGGTAAATTTTTGATATCAAAGACTGACATTACTATTCATTCCTTATCTTTTTGTTATCGGTCGAATCAGTATTTATAGGTAAATAAATTGAAAAATCAGAACCCTTGTTTAGCTTAGAAGCAATTTTTAGCATGCCGTCATGCTCTTCAATAATGCCAAATGAAATGGCCATACCTAAGCCGGTGCCACTACCGACATCTTTGGTGGTAAAAAATGGTTCGCATACTTTTTGTTGAGTTAGCTTATCCATACCACAGCCATTATCGATAACATTAATGATTAAATAATCATCGTGAACTGATGTACTAATGTTTATTAAACCTTCTAACTGATAGTTAGAGTCTAGCTCTTTATTTTGTTTTATTTTAGTTTTTATACTTTGGCAGGCATTGACAATGATATTCATGAATACTTGGTTTAACTTAGAAGGAAAGCACGTTAAAACAGGATCATATTCAAATTTAGTCTTTATGCTAATATTGTCAAACTGAGTTTTCACTAAATGTACTGTTGATGTTATTAATTCAGAGACATGTATTTGCGCTTGTTTTGCATCATCTAAACGGGCAAAAGTACGCAAGTCTTCAACAATCACTTTTATTCGTTCAGTTCCTTCACTGGCTGTTTTTGCTAGTTCCGTTAGTTTTTTAAACTTTTCATCAAATGAGTTAATAACATCGGCATCGGCATTGTCACCGCCGGCAAGTTGTTTTAAAAAAGCCTTTATTTCTTCAATTTCACTTTGCATCATATAAACGGCAGCATAAGTAAAGTTAGTCGGGTTATTAATTTCGTGGGCAACTCCTGCGGTTAACGTACCTAAAGAGGCCATTTTTTCTGACTGGAGCAGTTGCTGGTGGGTTGTTAAAAGCTCATGGTGTTGGCTTTCTACTTGTTTCTGAGCATCTTCTGCAACTTTTTTTGATAAATTTAGGGCATTATTCAACGCAGCTAAACGGCGATTCCAAAACAGTATTGCCGTTAATATAGCGAGTGCTATAAATAACATTTGCCAAAATAGACGGTAATCAAAGCCTTTATCGTATTTAACTGATAATTGTCCTGAGATGATTTTTCGTATTTTGTTTTTATCAGCGTTGTCGATGATTTTAGCAAAAATCCCCGACAAAATAGGGTTAGTCTTTCTGGTTGCAAGCGACCAAGAGTCATTGTATTTATCAGACAATGTTCCTGCTATTTTTAACCCCTTTATCGAAAACTTGTTGATGGTGTTACCTGTATCTGTAATGCTGCCAATGTAAGCAAAAGCTTCGCCATTATTAACTAAATTCAAGCCTTCATTTTGATAATCGACAAGCTTGATTTTTATTGTTGGATAACCTGTTTTTAGCTGCTCATAAACAATGTCACCTCTGTGTAAGACAAACTCTTTATCTAAATAATCTCTTATATCAGCAATAAAACGTTGTTGATTGCGGGTCACTATAACTCTTTCCTCTTGATGAATTGACTGAGTGAAGTTCATCGTTTTACTTCTTTCTTCCGTTTCAGTTGCTTCAGGTAAAACATCACACTCGCCATTAATTAAAGAGGTTAATGCTAGATGCCATGTCATATTTTTACTTTTTACCAACGTCATACCAGTATCTTTAGTTAAATATGACATTAATTCATCCCACGCATCTGCATTATCTGATACGCACCAAACAATTTGATTAGACTTTAAATAATTTTGTTCATTTTTATTAAATTGGAAAGATTCTTCATTATTATTTGATTTAAGGATTAGTGCAGTTAATGTTTCTTTGTCTACATTGTTGACCGCTTTGGACAATATACTGTGCAGTAATTTGTTACTTTTTCTAGTGGCTATAGATTGAAGATCATCAAACTGAGCTCTTAAATGAGCATTAATTTTAAGATTCTCAAATTTGTGTTCTTTAAATAACCTATCCGTAAATATCGACGGATTAACATAGCCATAAATAGCTGCTTTGTTAACTAAATCAAAGCCATCAATTGTAGAGTTTACCTCGGTTAATTTAATGTTGGGATAATGCTTTTTCAATAAAGGAATTAAACTTGAGCCTTTTAATACACCAAATGTTTCTGATAAGTGATCATAAATATCTAATATTGTACTTTTCTTTTTTTTAGTGACAATAACTAACTTGTCACGGAAATATTCAGGTGTGAAGTTAAATATAATTGATCTTTGTGCTGTTTTTGTTACTTCGAGTAAAATATCACATTCATGGTTCTCTAAAGCTTTTAATGCTTCAGACCACTGTAAAGGGGGGCCCATTGAAATGTTTAACCCTGCACCAAGGTTGATTAGATCAATAACTGGAATGACCATAGGTGAGCCTAAATCTGGATTTGTCCTACATAAAGTGAATGAACTTTTAGCGATGAATTCTAACTCTTTATCGGTAAAACTCTCACGTTTAGTGCTAGATATATACTTTTCACCGAACCATTTACGTTTTAAACTAATGTGTTCAATATCAGGAATGGCATTTATAGCTTTTTGAAGAATATTTAAAAGGGTTTGATTGTCTTTATGAGTCGCGATGCTATATTTTTGATTAACTACTTCAAGATCTGCTGAGACAGGAACAAGCTTCAAATTTGCCATTAAATTTTTAGTTATATAATAATTAACTACCGCGCCGACTTCAAAGTAAACATCGGCTTGATTCCTTGAAACTAATGTGAGAGCTGACATGGTATCTTTTACCATGATGAAAGTACTGTTTGGTAGATTTTTTCTTAATTTGTCATTGACGGCGTAGCCTTTGGTTATTGCAATTCGTTTGCCAGATAAACTGTCCTTGGTTATTGTGCTGTTAAATTCACTTTTTCGACTTACTGCAAAAGTATCAATTTTAGCGTACGGAGAAGTGAAACCGGCAAATTCGTGCCTACTTTCCAAGTCAATAATGTTAACTAATACATCTAATTCTTTGTTTTTGAGCATAGCCATATACTCTGTCCAGCTTTTACCTATTATTAGCTTGACTTTTATTCCTAACATGTTTGCTAAAAGTTCAATTAAGTCAATGCTATAACCACTAGGTTTACCGTCAATAAAATAATTAAAGGGTGGGTAATTACCATCATTTTGCACTCTTATTATTGGATTGTTAATTAAATACCTTCTTTCAATTTCAGTTAGGTTAACGACAATTTTTTTATTGCTTTGCATTTGCGTTAACCATCTTTTTCGAAGCGCTATTGTTTCGTGTTCAGCTATTGTCAACATGGCTTTTTGAAATATGCTTGTCAAAACAGGGTTGGTGATATTTGTCGCTATACTCAAATGGGTATTGGGATATTCTAGGTCTTTAGCAAGAGAGACAAATTTTAGGCCGGTAATGTAGTGTTTCTCGATTTAAAAGTTAATAACAGCGTCATTTGAAATAAAGATATCAGCCTCTTTATCAATAATTGCTTTTAGTGCAGCTAAAACCCCCGCTACCTTTATAATTGTCATTGAAGGATATAGTTTTTCATATCTCTCACTGGCAGCGTAGCCTTTTACTACCACCAACTTTTTATTTTGTATTGAGCTTTTATCTACGACTGAATCTAAATCACTGCTTCTGGTAACAGCGACATTATTGGGTTCTGCAAAGGCTGGGGTGAAACGATAAAACTTTTTTCTCTCATCCGTTTCCATAATATTGACCATTGCATCGAGTTTACTTTCTTGCAACATTCCAAGGTATTCTTGCCATGATCTATTTTGAATGAACTGAATATTGACGGCCATTTTTTTAGTTAATAACTTCATGTAGTCAATGCTGTAACCTGCAGGTTTTCCATTAACAATATAATTAAAAGGTGGGTAATCACTTTCGTTTTGCACTCTGATTTTTGGATGTGTTTTTAAGTATTTTTTTTCTTTTTCTGTGAGTAACTTAAGTAGTTCAGTATCAATTTTTTGAGTGACATTAGGTTGAAATATAAAGTCATCTAAGCTTTTAATCCGAGTAATAGTTTTATTGGTAAATGAGTCTTCAGATATTGTTAGCAACTTATTTTTTTGAATTGAACCTACCTCAAATAACTTAGGCGATATGAGCTTTATAGTTTCATTGGCTTCAAATTCAAGGGCATCCTTAGTTAAATTTTGGCTATTATATTGAGACTGAATAAGCTCGATTATTTCATCGGGGTGTTTAATGGCATAATTCCAGCCTTCATTTGCCGCCAGGGTAAAGTTTTTCACTAATTCTGAGTTTTCTCTAGCAAAGGTTCCTGTGGTGAATAAGTTTAAATCTTGGCTAGCGATACCGTACTGGTTAGGATCATGCATTCGGTAGTTAAGGTGTTTTTGATTGAGTTGATAGGGAGTATTAGTACGGTAAGCTAAGATGCCAGTAATTTTGTTTTGTTCAAATAAGACTAAAGGATTACCTTTTCTCGTCATTTTGATGTTTGTTGGCTCAACGTTAAATAAATTAAGCATGGCTCGAATACTGCCTTGCTCTAATTGCTGTTTTAATCCGTATAGGGTGCTGTTGTTTGAAAGTTGTTCCAATGAGGTGATTTCTAGTTGAGTAATAATTATTAGTGGACTTGTTTTGAAATAACTTGCCAGTAAAGTGAGATCTTTACCTTGATGATATCCTTCTATTATTTCAGTGCCCGCTAAACCAAATTGAGCTTTTCCTGCTAATACTGTATTTGTCGACTCGAGGGCAGGATCAAACTTAATCAGTTCAACATTAATGTTGTATTTATCAAAATACCCTTGTGAAATAGCCGCATAAAAGCCAGCAAATTCAAATTGGTGATGCCAAAATAGCTGCAGTTTTACGGTCGTAGGCTCTGGTGGTGAGCTGAAAGCGGGACTGCTAGATAGAGAAAAACACAGTAGTAATAAAATAAAACTTTGCAAGAGTCGGGTAAATCTAATTAAAGACAAGTTAATTCCTGTTAATGTCAGCTTGTTATATTTTTGTTATTAATAAACTTTTTAAGCCATTAGCTCAGACCAAGTCTAGTTTAGAAAAATAACAATCGCCATTTTCTGTTATCAACAACTCGAAAGTAACAATTCATCTATGCTCTTGTTGTCTCAATATTGACTCGTCTTATCGAAAACATTCCATTTTCATCTTAATTTGCTATATCTTAAAGTGTGGTGAGCACAGAGTTAATTATTCTTGCCATGATTAAATAATAACCCTAATGAGCATGTATAAAATATGGATGAAAACCAAGAACAAAGTAATTTAGAGATGGGTGCGCAAGCTTTTTCAAAGCAAAGTCATCAATTTTGGACTTTACAAGTTGCGGGTTGGTTAGGTTATGCTGTTTTTGTTTTTGCCGCGATCATTCGACCGCAATTTGACGATGTAAATTTCAATTTTTCTGGTCAATTAATTAATCTTATTATAGAAACCATGTGTGGTTTCTTTTTGTCTTACCTGCAATGGTTATTTATTCAAAAAGTAGTTCACCTGCCGCTTAAAATAACGCTGTTATTGAGTTTTATATCAGCTGCGTTTTTAGGTTTGCTCTATAACATAATTAAATTAAGTGTTTATAAAGTCATTGTTTACCAGCAACAATGGAATGAAGCATGGAATATGCTGGAGTTTGGCGGATGGCTGTTGTTTTCGTTAACCACTATGTTTGCTTGGACCTCGATATTTTTTATTATGCTCTATAATACTAAGCTGCAAAAAGAACATGAGATGTTGTTAAGGGCGCAAACATCGGCAAAGGATGCTCAATTGCAAATGTTACGCTATCAGTTAAATCCACACTTCATGTTTAATACCATGAACGCTATATCAACTCTTATTTATAAATATGAAAATGACAAAGCCAATGAAATGTTAGACAAGCTTTGTGAATTTTTTCGTTACACCTTAGATCAAAACGAAAAAAGCCAAACGACGCTACAAAAAGAACTTGAATTGCTCGATCTTTATGTTTCTATCGAAAAGGTCAGGTTTGTTGAACGTTTAACCATTAATATGGACATTAGTGAAAATGTTTTAGATTGTCAGGTACCAAGCATGTTGTTGCAGCCTTTGGTTGAGAACTCTATTAAATATGCAATTGAACCAAGAAAAAAAGCAGGCTTTATTACTATTTCGGCAAAAAAAGTTAACGAGCGAGTATTGATTGATGTGATAGATAATGGCAATGGCAATAATGAAAAAGTCACTCATGGCTTAGGTAATGGTTTAGGGATAGGCATGAGCAATACTAAAGCGCGCTTAGATGCTATGTTTAATGGAGATTATGAATTTAACATCGCTAACAATAATGATAATGGTACAACCGTCACCATATCAATCCCTTTGAGAAGTTAATAACAGCATGATGAACAAACCGCTAACCGCTATAATAGTTGATGATGAACCTTTGGCTCTTGAGGGGCTTAGGCTTCGATTGGAAAAAATACCTGAAATAGAGGTGATAGCAGAGGCCTGTGATGGTGATCAAGCCATTTTGTTATGCCATGAACTATGCCCCGATGTGTTATTTTTAGATTTACGTTTACCTGGATTAAACGGCATAGAGGTGGTGCAGTCTTTACAATCTGATATCTTACCTATGGTTGTTTTTGTCACTGCTTATGGCGAATATGCCTTAGAAGCCTTTGAATTAAATGCCATTGATTATGTGATGAAACCAGCAAATTTAGGGCGTTTGAAAAAAACAGTTGAACGAATTATTCAAAGGCATAACCCACAAAATTCAGTTAAAGAAAAATTCAAGTTATTAAAAGCACTAGGGGATACTTCTGGCGTTTCAATTTCAGAATTAGAGAATTGGTTAGATTCTAACGAACCTTTACCTACTGCATTTTGCCAAGAGTTGGTGATTAAAAATAGTGACCACGAAAAAATATTTTTACCCGTTAAAGATATCCGTTGGATTGATGCAGCAGGCGATTATATGTGTGTCCATACCAACAAAGAAACTCACATATTACGTGTGACAATGAAAAAGCTAGAAAATCAATTAGATGACCGACTATTTAAGCGAATACATAAATCTACCTTAGTGAATATTAATTGCATTAAGAGCATTCGTTCTTTGCGCAATAGTGAAAGCATACTTGAGCTTGGTGATGATATTCATTTAAAAGTGAGTCGCAATTATAGCTCGGCTATTCAAAAGCTAATCGAATCAAAAACTATTTAATTGTTTGACCTTTATAATTTTATAACCTTTCAGCTGAATTTTCTCTCGCTTTATCGCACTTCTTACACAAAATATAGCAACACCGCGTTTAATTCTCCTGATGCCGCATTTCAATTGTAACGACCTGTAATTAAGCCGAGTATATTTCTAGGCAGCAGTGTATATGCAAACTCAGCATATGACTGTTTAACTATCGAGTTACTTTTTAATGTCATTAATGAAAACAATAAAACTAAAAGATATTAAGTAAGTAATAAAACGATAATCGTAAGGTATTGGGAATTAGTTATGATAAAAGTTGCTAAAAAAATCACACAGTGGTGTGTTTTGGTGTCAACGGTCTCTTTGATAGGTTGTGGTGGTGTTGAAACACAGACTGATGGCAGTAAAGTCGACCCTCAAGAGCCAGTAAGTGATTGGCAGATGGTCTGGAGTGACGAGTTTGATGGCACGTCAATAGATGCTAAAAATTGGACACATGAGGTTAATTGTTGGGGTGGAGGTAATAACGAGAAACAGTGTTACACCGAAGAGGATGAAAATTCATTTGTTAGTAATGGCACACTTAAACTAGTCGCCCTACCTGCCGCAGAAGGCGCTGAACTACCTTATACTTCTGCTCGTATTATCAGTAAAAATAAAGCCGACTTTAGTTATGGTCGTTTTGAAATAAGAGCCAAAATGCCTTATGGACAAGGTAGTTTTCCAGCTTTTTGGATGATGCCTACCGATGCCACCTATGGTGGCTGGCCAAAATCTGGTGAAATAGATATCCTTGAAACAATTAACCTTAAAACAGTTAACGACGAAGGGGCTGTTGAAAATAATGTCCATGGCACATTACATTATGGCAAAGAATGGCCTGACAATTCTCATTCAGGTAAAGCTTATAGTTTACCTGACGGTGTTAGCCCTGCTGATGATTTTCATGTCTATGCTATTGAATGGCAAGAAGGAGAAATCCGTTGGTATGCAGATGGTTATTTGTTTCAAACTCAACGTCAATCCGAAGTCCGTTATAACAGTAAAGATGAAGCTGTAGGACTTGCACATCAAGGCTGGTTTACTGAGTACTTTGATCAGACCTCCGGTGAACTCACAACTTATTGGGATAAAGCACCTTTTGATCAACAGTTTTTTATGATTCTAAATAATGCTGTCGGTGGTGATTGGGCTGAAAATTCAAATGATAAGGGCATTGATGCTACGGCTTATGAAAACGGTCAAACTTTTGAGATTGATTATATTCGTGTTTACCAATGCATTCAAAACCCTGACACTGGTAAAGGCTGTGAAACAGTTCGAGGTGGTTACGATAGTCTTGACGATGCATTGGTTGAAGGTAAAGCGCCAATTCCTTCACCACCAAGTATTGCTCCACCTCAAAGTCTTACTATTTTCTCGGGTACCGTTAATCCTAGCTGGCCAGCATGGGACTGTTGTGGTGGTTCAACACCTGCAGTTGTTGCTGATGCAGATAAAGGCGATGTAATGGAATTTTCTGTTAGCGCCGAGCCTACCGTTAATGGCTTTATTTCAAGAGCAGAATTTATTACTGATGAAGCTGGCACACCAAGTCCATTTGATGCTTCCCCTGCTATTGCAACAGGCTCAGTTCGCTTTGAGATGAAAGTAACGTCAATGCCAAATGATACGGCTGCTGATTGGATTTTCAAAACAGAAAGTTTAGAAGGTTCTACGGCCGTTGATTTTGTCTTGTCAGCAAGTTTAGAGGGTGCAGTACCCGTTGCTGGTGAATGGCAAACTTATACCTTTCCACTTCAAATGTTAGCGGATGCGGGCTTAGATCTTAGTGCTATTGACGTCATTATGATATTTCCAGCATGGGGCGCAGGTGAAGGTGCAGTCTACAGTGTCACTAATGTCGAAATTGACTCAGGTGTTTCAACAGAGTCACCTCAAGTAGTGCTATTTGAAGATGCCGAAAACCCTAGTTGGCCAATGTGGGATTGTTGTGGTGGCTCTACACCAATGGTTGAAATTGATGATGATGAACATGGTGCAGTTGCTGAGTTTGTTATTGGCGGTGAGCCAACAGTAATGGGCTTTATTTCAAGAGCAGGCAATACAGATACTCCTGCTCCTTTTGATGCTTCTGCTATTTTAGCTAATGGTGTTGTGCAATTTGAAATGAAAGTTACTTCAATGCCAAGTGATGCAAGCGCACCTTGGATGTTTAAGGTCGAATCGAATAATGGTGCAACGGCTGTAGAGTTGCCGATAAGCGATAGTATTGAAGGTGTAGCTCCTGTAGCAGACCAATGGCAAACCTATACCTTTAACTTATCAGATTTAGCCACTGCTGGTTTAGATGTTAGTGCAATTGACGTACTGATGATTTTCCCTGCATGGGGTACTGGTGAGGGAGCTATTTATCGAGTTGATAATGCTAAAATGTTTGATCCAAATGCCTCTAGCGGTTTTAGTGGACATGTATTGTTTGATGATAAAGCTAAAGATCAATGGAGTATTTGGGATTGTTGTGGCGGCTCAATACCCACATTAGAAAACGATGATACCGAACATGGCATGACCGCTGAATTTGTCATTGGTGCTTCACCAACAGTTATGGGTATTTTAGCAGACGATGATGTTTATTTAGATGCATCAAGCATACTCGCTAATGGTGTTGTTCAGTTTGAAATGAAAGTGATCGACGCTCCTAATGATGCCAGTGCACCTTGGATGTTCAAAATTGAAGCGGGTGATACTACATCTGCGGTTGAATTATCGCTTTCTGCTAGTCAAGAAGGTTTGGTTCCTGCAACAGGACAATGGCAAACCTACACTTATTCTTTACAAAGCCTTTTAGATGCAGGTTTAGACATTAGTGCTATCGATGTATTGATGGTTTTCCCTGCTTGGGGAACCGGAGAAGGTGCAGTTTATCGTCTAGATAATGTCATGATTTATGATCCTACTAGCATGCCAGCAGCACAAGGTTTAGTGATTTATGATGATGCTCAACAAGCTGATTGGGCGATTTGGGACTGCTGTGGTGGTTCTACTCCAACAGAAGAGCAAGATGATGCTAGTCACAATATGACTGCTGAATTTGTCATTGGTAGTACACCGACAGTGATGGGATTTTTGGCCAGTGATGATGTTTATTATGATGCCAGTGCTTTATTGGCAAATGGTGTTGTTACCTTTGATATGAAGGTGATTGACGCGCCTAATGATGCCAGCGCTACTTGGATGTTTAAAATTGAAGCAGGTGATACCACATCTGCGGTTGAAATGGCGTTAACAGCAAGTGTAGAAGGTGAGGCTCCCGTAGTAGGTGAGTGGCAAAGCTATACCTTTCCTTTACAAAGCCTTTTAGATGCAGGCCTAGATATTAGTGCCATCGATGTCTTGATGATTTTCCCTGCTTGGGGAACGGGTGAAGGTGCTGTTTACCGCATTGATAATGTGGCGATAACAGCGCAGTAATCTCGTTAATTAAAAATGTTATGCGGTACAACTTTTAAAGAAAGAGTACCGCAGTTTTAAAAACCAATTTTAAGAAAGTAGGGTAACCATGAAACATTCAAATTTTTCTAAAAAACGCTTAGCCGTTTATATATCAGCAGCACTAACTGCTGGTGTTAATACCAATGTAATGGCTGAAGAGGCCAACTTAAAAGAAGCAGAAGACAAAAAAATTGAAGTCATTGAAGTAAGAGGTATCAGAGGTAGTTTATCTCGAGCAATGAACTTAAAAAGAGATATGTCAGGGGTTGTTGACGCTATTTCATCGGAAGAAATGGGTAAATTTCCTGACAGTAACTTAGCTGAATCACTGCAGCGTATTACCGGTGTTACCGTAAGCAGAACTAATGGTGAAGGCAGCCAGATCACTGTGCGTGGTTTTGGTCCTGATTTCAACCTAGTGACTTTAAATGGCAGACAAATGCCAGGCACAGGTAATAGCCGGTCATTTAACTTTGAAAACTTAGCATCAGACGGTGTTTCTGCACTAGAAGTGTATAAAACCGCTAGGGCGGAGAAACCAACAGGAGGCTTGGGGGCTACGGTTAATATTGTCACTGGTAAGCCATTGTCTAGTTCAGGTCAGAAACTATCGGTTTCTGCAAAAGCACTTCACGACAGCTCAAATGAAGCAGGGGATAACATCACACCAGAGTTTTCGGCTTTGTATTCAAATACCTTTGCCGATGATACATTTGGTTTTTCTTTTGCTTATAACTATCAACGACGAGACTTTCAACAGCAAAGTGCTGGTATACAAGGCTGGCAAGCAAATGTTGCCTTACCAACTAACTTAGACCCAGCAAATGTTATTGACCCTAGACCATTAGACGAGGAAGGAAACCGTATTGGTAACCATTTTTTCCCACGTGATATGAACTACGGTATTTCTGATACCCAACGTGAAAGAAACAATGGTTATGTTGTTTTTCAATATGCGCCTTCTGAGGATCTTATTTTCACGGTTGATTATACCGCATCGAAATCTGTTACAGGCACTAACTCCATTGGTTGGGGTATGTGGAATGATTATGGTGGCAACATCAATGGTTATGAGTTAGATG
>JALJPB010000024.1 GCA_022969175.1 Colwellia sp.
GCTCAGGCGGTACAGCAGACTATGACTTTTCCTCACAAGACAGAATTGTCCGTGGCCGTATGCCAACGCTGGAAATGGTTAACGAACGTTTTGCTCGTCATATGCGTATTAGTTTGTTTAATATGATGCGAAGAACCGCTGAAGTATCAATTAATGGCATTCAAATGATCAAATTTGGTGAATACGTTCATACCTTATTTGTTCCTACCAGCCTTAACATGGTGCGTTTTCGTCCTTTAAAAGGTACCGCACTAATTACCATGGAAGCACGACTCGTTTTTATTTTAGTTGATAACTTTTTTGGTGGTGATGGTCGTTACCATGCAAAAATTGAAGGTCGTGAGTTTACGCCAACTGAACGTCGAATCGTACAAATGCTGCTTAAATTGATTTTTGAAGACTATAAAGAAGCATGGTCGCCAGTAATGGATGTTTCTTTTGAGTATTTAGACTCAGAAGTTAACCCTGCGATGGCAAACATTGTTAGCCCAACCGAAGTGGTCGTTATTAGCTCATTTCATATCGAGCTTGATGGTGGTGGTGGTGATTTTCATATAGCCTTGCCCTACTCAATGTTAGAGCCTATCAGAGAGTTATTAGACGCAGGTGTGCAAAGTGATAAAGAAGATACTGACATGCGTTGGTCAAAAGCCTTACGTGATGAAATTATGGACGTTGAAGTTCAGTTGACGACTAAGTTTATTGAAACAACTTTGCCTTTAGAGCGAATAATGAATTTGAAAACAGGGGATATTATACCGATTGAAATGCCAGAGCATATCACAGTATTAGTTGAAGATTTGCCAACATATAGAGCCAAATTAGGAAAAAGTCGTGATAATTTAGCGCTGAAAATAGAATCGAAAATCAAGCGACCTGAGTCGGTGAAAAACGAATTAACAATTTTAACTAAAGGCGGTAAACGTCTTGATAGTGATGCAGAATTACATCTTCTAGAAGAAGATTTTAATTATGAAGAATAAAGTGCACTGATTTAAACGATAATATTTTAAGTGCAACTAAAGTTACAATTACATTGAGGCAAGTGGTATGAGTACAGATGATGAAGATTTAGGTATGTGGGATGAGGCGATGGACGAACAAGCTGCTGCCTCTGCTGAAGCTGAAACCGTTGAATTAGACGAATTAACTGAAGAAGCACCTATTACCGTTGATGAAAAGCGTAAGCTTGACACGATACTCGATATTCCCGTAACCATTTCTATGGAAGTTGGTCGAAGTCATATCAGTATTCGGAATTTATTACAGCTTAATCAAGGCTCTGTTGTTGAGCTGGATCGTGTCGCTGGTGAGTCTCTTGATGTACTGGTAAATGGTACGTTAATCGCTCACGGTGAGGTAGTTGTTGTTAACGATAAATTCGGTATTCGATTAACTGATGTTATCAGTCAAGTTGAGCGGATTAAAAAATTGAAGTAATGCGTTGTTATTATTTAATTTAGCCTGTGATTTTGGGAAAGTATTTATGAGTCGTTGGTCAGCTATTTATTTGGGTATATTTTTCTCAACACTTGTTAGTGGACAAGAAAAACCTTCATTGGTAGTTAAAACTGAAGAATTAGTACCTGAAGTTGGCAAACATGTCGGTGCTAATATGGATGCGATGACTATGATCGTCGCTTTAATAATGGTGATACTGATTATTATAGTTAGTGCTTTTATTATGAAACGATTCCAGCCTAAAGGCATTGATAATAAAGGGTTGAAAATCATTACAACTATGCAATTAGGAGCAAAAGAGCGATTGGTGGTTGTTCAAGTGGGTGATAAACAGCAACTTTTAGGAGTCACCTCTGGACAAATTACACTATTAGATACTTTAGAACAGCCCCTTGATATCCCTTCTCCAATGAGCGCTGAAATAGGGAAGTCACTTGTTTCTCTTGTGCAAAAGCATGTAACGAATAAAAAAACATTAAAAAATGAGACAAGCTAATACCATGAATGATTTAAATAAGAGTCGGTTAGGCTTTAAAAAGCTATTTCCCCCTCACTTCTCATTAAAGGAGTTTTCTCTTAGCAAAGGAAATTGGTTGTTTTTAATATTTGCTACTTTAGTAACTGCTAGCGGCACAATGTATGCGGCTGATGATTTAAGTATGTCAGCGTTAACACTTACAACTAATGCCGATGGCTCTCAAGAGTACTCCGTTACCTTACAAATATTAATTTTCATGACCGCACTAGGGTTTATTCCTGCCGCGTTGATTATGATGACCTCTTTTACTCGCATTGTTATTATATTGGCTATTTTACGTCAAGCTTTTGGCTTGCAACAGTCGCCTTCAAATCAAGTGATCATTGGTCTCACCCTTTTCATGACTTTGTTTATTATGACACCGGTATATAATAAAATTGATGAACAGGCTATACAGCCTTATCTTTCTGATCAGTTAACGTCAATTGAAGCTCTTGATAAAGCGAAAGTGCCTTTGCGAGCTTTCATGTTAGAACAAACTCGAGTGAAAGATTTAGGCACTTTAGCTGATATGGCGGGTATAGAAAGTTATGCTAAGCCCACTGATTTACCAATGACAGTAATCATTCCGTCATTTATTATTAGTGAATTAAAAACGGCCTTTCAAATTGGCTTTATGCTATTTATACCTTTTCTAATTATTGACTTGGTCGTCGCGAGTATTTTAATGGCGATGGGGATGATGATGCTCTCGCCGATGATAGTTTCTCTACCCTTCAAATTGATGCTTTTTGTCATGATTGATGGTTGGAACTTGGTTATTGGTACTATCGCAACCAGTTATGGTTTGGGAACGTAATCATGAAAAAATCTAAACTGATCCTTAAGCTAAGTGATAAGTAAATAGGAGAGTATTATGGGTCCTGAAGTATTTGTTGATATTTTACGTGATGCTGCATTTTTAGTTATTATGTTAGTGAGTGCTGTTATTGTGCCCAGTTTATGCGTCGGTCTAGTTGTTGCCGTATTTCAAGCGGCAACTTCAATTAATGAGCAAACGTTAAGCTTTTTACCTCGTTTAATTGTCACTTTGTTGGCTTTAACTTTTGGCGGTCACTGGTTGGTAGCCAAATTAATGGACTATACAATAAGGTTGATTTCCAGTATTCCTAGTGTGGTCAGCTGATGGAATTTACTGAGGCAGTCATTAATCAATATTTATCTGATTTTATATTGCCTCTAACAAGAGTTTCTGCGCTTATTATGAGTATGATAGGCTTAGGCTCTAAAACCGTTCCAACTAAAGTTAAACTCTTTTTATCTCTGGCGGTTACCTTTGCAATTATGCCGGCAATCCCTTCGTCTAATGTTGGTGACTTATTTTCATTTATGACTGTATTGCTTATTGGTCAACAAATAATCATTGGTATGATGTTAGGTTTTATTACCATGATGGTTCTCAATACTTTCACACTTGCCGGTCAAATTATTGCCATGCAAACCGGACTTGGTTTTGCTTCACTCGTTGACCCTGCAAGTGGATTAAATGTACCTGCAGTCGGACAGTTTTTCTTGGTTTTGTCCACCTTACTTTTTTGGTCAATGGATGGTCATTTAGCCTATCTTCAATTTGTTGTGACAAGTTTTACTACTTTGCCTATTCCGTTGGAAGGTTTTGAAGCGGTTAAGTTTAAAGAAATTACCGAGTGGGGGGGGTGGATGTTTGCCACTGCTTTATCGCTAGCCTTGGCTCCTGTTACAGCTATGTTACTGATCAATTTTTCTTTTGGTATTATGACCCGAGCCGCACCTCAGCTTAATATCTTTGCTATTGGTTTTCCTGTAACCATGCTTTCAGGTTTATTAATAATGTGGCTGACCATGGGCAATTTTTTTACACATTTCGAAAGCCAATGGGCAAGGGCTTTAGATTTTAGTTGTTATTTGATTAATTGTGGAAGCAAGTAAATGGCTGAGTCTGATAGTGGCGAGAAAACAGAAGAACCGACAGGGAAAAAGTTATCTGACGCCCGAAATAAAGGTCAAATTGCTCGTTCGAAAGAGCTTGGTACCATGTTTGTTTTGATTGGCAGTGCCTGCGCAATGATGCTGGTTGGCAGTACTCTGGTCGACGCACTGTCAGGCATGATGACACGCTTATTTAGCTTTTCCCGAGAAGAAGCTCTAGATTTAAATGCTCTTTTTAATGTTGTTGGCGCAAGTGTTTCTTTAATTATTACACCTATGTTATGGATTTTTGCCATTATTGCCTTTGCCGCATTTGTTGGTAATACCCTACTCGGCGGCTTAAGCTTTTCTTGGGAGGCGATGACGCCTAAAGCAAGTAAGATGTCACCTATAGCTGGTTTGAAACGCATGCTTGGTCCTCAATCATATGTTGAATTACTTAAGTCTATTTTAAAGTTTTTTGTTGTTTTCATCGTTGCTTATCTATTGCTAAATGGTCTTTTTGATCAAATTTTAGGTTTGAGTAGGGAGTCTATACCTATTAATTTCGTTCATGCCGTTCAGCTGCTTTTAGGTATGTTTTTTACATTGACAATATCTTTGATTATTATTGCGTTAATTGATGCGCCTTACCAGGTTTGGAATCATAATCGTCAATTAAAAATGACTAAACAAGAAGTTAAAGATGAACATAAAAGCGCTGAAGGTAGCCCCGAAATTAAAGGTCGAATTAGGCGAGTCCAATACGAAATGTCACAAAGACGTATGATGGCAGATGTAGTAAATTCTGATGTTATTATTACTAACCCAAATCATTATTCAGTGGCATTACAATATGATGCCAAAGTAGGTGGGGCGCCAGTTTTAATTGCTAAAGGCGTTGATGAAATGGCTATGCATATTCGCACTATTGCAAAAGAACATGGTATTGAAATAGTACAATCTCCAGCCCTTGCTCGTTCTTTATATTATACCGCAGAAGTTGGCGACGACATCCCTGAAGAACTCTTTGCTGCGGTTGCTCAGGTGCTTGCCTTTATATTCCAGTTAAGTGAACACAGAAGAGGTCGCGCAAAGAAGCCTATTCCTGTGGCCAAAAAACTTCCTATCCCAGATGATTTTCGATACTAAAGACTTCACAACACAATTCTTATCAATATTTTCATTTATGGTCTGTTAATTGCTATTTCATTGAATAAGTGTCAAAAAAACATTATGAAGTATCAATGCAATTAACCGCTAATTTTAAAAAATTTGATAAAAGTAATTTAAAGTACCTTTCAGGGCTTGGTACTCCGATTATAGTGATGGCTGTATTAGGTATGATTATCTTACCTATGCCGCCCCTATTATTGGATGTGCTGTTCTCCTTTAATATTGCCTTATCATTGGTGGTGTTATTAATCACTGTTTATACGCTAAAGCCATTAGATTTTGGTTCTTTTCCTGCGGTATTACTTATCGCGACTATATTACGGTTAGCATTAAATGTTGCTAGTACTCGCGTAGTTTTACTCGACGGTCATTTAGGCCCTGATGCCGCCGGTAAAGTTATTGAAGCTTTTGGCTCAGTTGTCATTGGTGGAAATTATGCTGTAGGTATGGTTGTTTTCTTAATTTTAATCATTATCAACTTTGTTGTTATCACCAAAGGTGCCGGCCGAATAGCCGAAGTCACCGCACGGTTTACTTTAGATGCAATGCCAGGTAAACAAATGGCAATAGATGCAGACTTAAATGCAGGGTTTATCAACCAAGATCAAGCAAGAGACCGTCGTATTGAAGTCACTAGCGAAGCTGACTTTTATGGCTCTATGGATGGTGCCAGTAAGTTCGTTAAAGGCGATGCTATCGCTGGCATTTTAATTCTATTTATCAACCTTATCGGTGGTCTTATTATCGGCATGGTCCAACATGACTTGTCATTTAATAACGCCGCAGAGATATATACAGTGCTAACCATTGGTGATGGTCTGGTTGCTCAAGTTCCTGGGCTTTTATTGTCTGTAGCAACCGCTATTGCGGTAACTCGTCAAAATACTTCTGAAGATATGGGCCAGCAAGTGAGTTCGCAGTTAGGTCAAGCAAAGTCACTCTATTCTGCTGCTGCATTGATGTTTGTTATGGGCATAGTACCTGGAATGCCGCATTTTGCCTTTTTGTTTTTTGCTGTTGTTATTGCTTTAGCGGCATATTTTGGTGAAAAACATAAAAAAGATAAAGCCAAAGACCTTGTAGAAGTGCAGCAACTATCAGAAGTTGAAAATCAAAAACAAGAAGCTGAAGTAAAAGAACTCGGTTGGGATGATGTAAATCATGTTGATATTATTGGCTTAGAAATTGGTTATCGATTAATTCCTCTCGTTGATAAAGCACAAGGTGGAGAGTTATTGAGTCGTATTAAAGGCGTAAGAAAAAAATTATCACAAGAATTTGGTTTTTTAGTACCGGCAGTTCATATTCGCGATAATCTTGATTTAGACCCGAATTGCTATCAAATCTCCTTAATGGGAGTCATTATTGGCACTTCTGAAATCCGCCATGACCAAGAACTAGCGATTAACCCGGGACAGGTTTATGGCAAACTCGACGGTGTAGCGACTAAAGATCCCGCGTTTGGTTTAGATGCTGTATGGATCAACCAAAATCAAAGAGAGCATGCTCAAACGCTTGGTTATACCGTTGTTGATGCAGCTACCGTTTTAGCCACTCACTTAAGTCAAATTCTTACTAATAATGCGGCACAATTGTTAGGGCATGAAGAAGTGCAAAACTTAATTGATATGCTAGAGAAAAAACATCCTAAATTAGTTGAAGGTTTGATCCCCGACATCTTAACCTTAGGAACGGTAGTTAAAGTATTACAAAACTTAATGAATGAAGGCGTTGCCGTTAGAGACATGCGTAGTATTGTGCAAACACTAGTTGAATACGGTCCAAAAAGTCAAGACACTGACATCTTAACTGCTGCAGTTCGCATTACCCTTCGAAAGTTTATTATTCAAGATTTAGTTGGACCTGAAAGCGAAGTACCCGTCATAACTTTGGCACCTGAACTGGAACAAATGTTGCATCAGTCAATGCAAATGGCAGGAGATGATGGTGCTGGCATTGAACCTGGTTTAGCTGAGCGATTACAAAAATCGCTGACTGAAGGGGCTCAACAACAAGAAATGTCAGGTGACACACCAATATTATTAACATCAGGTATATTGCGGACAGTGCTAGCTAAATTTGTTAAATATACCATTCCTGGCTTACGGGTTATTTCTTATCAAGAAATACCTGACGATAAACAAATAAAAATTGTTAGCGCCATTGGTCAGTAAGATTAAGTGAAATAGAGGTTGTAATGAAAATTAGACGTTTTGTAGCCAAAGATATGCGCACCGCATTAACACAAATCAAAGAAGAATTAGGTGTTGATGCTGTTATTATGTCAAATAAGAAAATTGCTGAAGGTGTAGAATTAATGGCAGCAATTGATTACTCACAAGCTGTGCCAACAGCTCAACCTAATATTAATGATAAAGCCACTGTTAGCAATAACGGCGAGCAACAAATGGCCAACGATGTGGTAAGTTTGGGTAAACCATCAAAGCAGGCATTGGCTAATATGGTAAGTGAAACCGATGATGCAAGTACACCTGTACAAGTGCCTGCGGATAGTTTAACTGAACTGCTTAATCGTAAAGTACAGAAAAATACTGACGTTAAAGATAATAATGTTGTATCAAATAAAGACACAATTGAACAGCAATTTAAACGCTTTACTGAAAAGCTACAAGACACAAAAGAGCAAGACTTAAAAGTATCACCATCACAATTAATTGATGATGATGGCTTTACTTTACCGACATCAGACAATGCATTATCTGAAGAATCAGCAAAGGCTTCTGTTGCAAATGTGGATCTTGTATCAATGCAAAAAGAAATGGCTTCTATTAGGCAACTTTTAGAACATCAAGTTTCGGGTCTGATGTGGCAAGACTTAGCGCAAAGAGATCCCCAACGAGCTGTTTTAGTCAATCGATTGATGTCATTAGGGTTAACAGAGCAATTGTCGGATCAAATAGCGGGTTATGTGCCTGCGCAAAATCAAGAAGAGCAAGCGTGGCAGCTTGCAAAACAGTTAATTGCACAACAATTAAATACTACTAATAATGATATTATCAACCGAGGTGGTGTTGTTGCCTTAGTTGGGCCAACCGGTGTTGGTAAAACGACAACGATTGCAAAGCTCGCAGCACGTTTTTCTCAGCTGCATGGTGCGGATCAAGTAGCTCTTATTTCTACAGACACTTTTCGTATTGCTGGTTTTGAACAATTAAATACCTATGGGAAAATTATTGGCTGTAATGTTAAACTTGCAAAGGATGCACAAGAGTTAGACGACTTATTGCAATTATTTTCTAATAAAAAGCTCATTTTAATTGATACTGCAGGTATGGGGCAGCGTGATATGCGTTTGGCCGAGCATTTAACTACGTTAGTCACTAATACCCGAGTTAAAATCCGTAACTATCTAGTATTAGCTGCTAATACTCAACAGCGAGTGATGCAAGAAAATGTGGACCGGTTTAAAAAAATACCTTTATCGGGCAGTATTTATACTAAACTTGATGAAAGTGTAAGTATTGGCGAAATAATTTCAACTTCAATTCAAAATGGTTTACCAATAGGTTATCTTACTGATGGTCAAAGAGTTCCTGAAGACATAAAAGTTGCAAATGTTGAAAAACTGGTTACGCTTGCTGATAAGTTGGCAATTAAAGTGCCGCCACAACATAATGTTACGATGCGTACCAACCCTGTAACTCATGCAGAGGTAATGTAAATTAAGTATTAGCTTCCCCTCTATATCATTTATAGAAGAGAGCGTTAAAATATTGAGATAAATAAATGAAAGACCAAGCGAGTGGCTTAAGAGAAATGCAAAAATCACATCCAATCAAAGTCATTGCTGTATCAGGGGGGAAAGGGGGCGTAGGAAAAACTAACGTTTCATTAAATACTGCCATAGCCTTAGCTCAACAAGGGCAGGAAGTGCTCGTTCTTGATGCAGATCTAGGCTTGGCGAATGTTGATGTTATGCTAGGCTTGAGAGTAAAAAGAAACTTATCTCATGTATTGTCAGGTGAGTGCGAACTCGACGATATAGTTATCAAAGGTCCTGCTGGCATTAATGTCATACCTGCCACTTCAGGCTCACAATCTATGGTTGATTTAACACCAGCTGAACATGCTGGGTTAATTCGAGCGTTTAGTGATATGCAAACCAAATTTGATGTTCTTATTGTTGATACCGCCGCCGGTATATCTGACATGGTTTTAAGTTTTACGCGCGCAGCACAAGATGTAATGCTCGTTGTTTGTGATGAACCAACATCAATTACCGATTGTTATGCGTTAATGAAACTTCTTAGTCGAGATCATGATGTTTTCAAATTCAAAGTGGTTGCTAATATGGTGCGTACCCCTAAAGAAGGGCAACAATTGTTTGCTAAACTTACTAAAGTGACGGATCGATTTTTAGATGTAGCATTAGATCTTGTTGCTATAGTACCATTTGACGAAAATATCAGAAAATCAGTACGTAAACAAAAAGCCATTGTTGAAGCTTACCCAGATTCACCGGCTTCTATTGCTTTTAAAGGATTAGCCACTAGAATCAAAAAATGGTCAGTACCTAACCAAGCAACGGGCCATTTAGAATTTTTTATCGAAAAGTTATTAGATAATAAGTAACTCATTTATCAGTCTTATTTTCCTTATTTTTTAAATACAGCTAAACACAAAATATTGGAGCAAAAGTGGTAAAAGCAAATGCTTATAATGTTCATGTCGATAAATCTGCACTGCTTGAACAGCATACGGTGTTGGTTAAGCGTATTGCTTATCATTTGCTTGCTAGGTTGCCTGCAAGTGTACTTGTTGATGATCTCATTCAATCAGGCATGATCGGTTTATTTGAAGCTTCAAATAACTTCGATGCCACTAAAGGTGCTAGTTTTGAAACTTTTGCCGGTATCCGTATTCGTGGAGCTATGCTAGATGAAATGCGACGTGGTGATTGGACACCACGCTCTGTTCATAAAAATAGCCGAATGGTGAGTAACGCAATAAAAGAATTAGAAGCCAAATTAGGTCGGGATGTTAACGATAGTGAAGTTGCTGAAAAACTTGATATTTCATTAAATGAGTACCATCATATATTAAGTGAAGTGAGTTCAGGAAAAATTATTGGTATTGAAGACTTAGCTAGCGGAGAAAATGGGCTAAACCTTGTTGAAAGTAACTATAGTGACGATCCATATCAAGACATTGAGCATTTGGCGTTTAAAAAAGGCTTAGCAGACTGTATTTCTACTTTACCAGAGCGCGAAGCTTTAGTACTGTCACTATATTACGATGAAGAATTAAATTTACGAGAAATTGGTAAAGTAATAGATGTAAGTGAGTCTAGAGTTAGCCAGATTCATAGTCAGGCGATGCATAGATTAAAAGCTCGCATGCAATCTTGGCAAAGTTAAGTGCTAATTTTGTAAATTAAGGTATTATAAATAGTAATAATTACTTGTTAATTTGGTGATTTAACTCATAGTGATAAGTAATGAATTTTAATGAATTTTGAATGTTATGCCGGAGGGTGCCTTGGATAAAAATATGAAAGTACTTGTTGTTGATGATTTTTCAACCATGAGACGAATAGTGAAAAACTTGCTAAGAGATTTAGGCTTTACAAACATTCAAGAAGCAGATGATGGTAGTACCGCATTACCTATGCTTCAAGGTGGAGACTTTGATTTTGTTGTCACCGATTGGAATATGCCGGGTATGCAAGGAATCGATCTATTAAAAGCGATTCGCGCTGATGCTAATTTAGCACATATTCCTGTGTTACTTATTACCGCAGAAGCAAAGAAAGAGCAAATTGTAATGGCCGCACAAGCAGGTGTTAATGGTTATATCGTTAAGCCCTTCACTGCAGGCACATTAAAAACTAAGCTTGATAAGATTTTTGAACGTTTAGGATAGCTCCTCGTTTCAATTCTTTTCAAAAAAGTTATTAATAAGGAATTTACATGAGCGCTTTGTCGAATTGCCATGTTTCTCTGGAGCAGGCTAGATCCCTAGTCGAGTTATTGGAGTCGGGTCAGCAAGAGGCTGCAGATGAACTTATCGCTGAAATTCAGAACCCTATTAATTCTGAACTGTTTGCTGAAATTGGTAAGTTAACTCGTCAGTTGCACGATTCATTGATGAACTTTCAACTTGACTCTCGATTAAGTGATCTCGCCACTGCTGATATTCCTGATGCTAAAGAGCGTTTAAATTACGTTATTACTCGCACGGAAGAAGCGGCGAATAAAACGATGGATGCTGTTGAAGCCATTTTTCCTGTTGTTGATAATATTCAAAAACAAATTCAAACAGTTAATCCTCTTTGGGCTAAGTTAATGAGTAATAAACTTGATGCGGTGGAATTTAAACGCTTGTGTATAGATATTGATGCATTATTAACAAATACAAATAATGGAACGGAGCATATGCGTTCATTAATGACTGATGTACTCATGGCTCAAGATTTTCAAGACTTAACGGGACAAGTTATCCGTAAGGTGATTGATTTAGTTCGAGAGGTAGAAGAGAGCCTTATCAATATGTTAACTGCTTTTGGTATAACGACTGATAAAGCACTCGAACACGCTAAACCCAAAGTAGGAAAAAACCTAGTAGAAGGACCTATTGTTAATACACAAGCAAGAGATGATATTGTTGAGAATCAAGATGATGTCGATGATCTCTTATCAAGTTTAGGATTTTAACGGGAGTTACTGAATGTCGTTTGAAGCAGATGAAGAAATTCTTCAAGATTTTTTAATTGAAGCAGGAGAAATACTTGAATTGTTATCCGAGCAATTAGTTGAGCTTGAAAACGATCCTGATAATGCTGATTTGCTAAATGCGATTTTTCGCGGTTTTCATACTGTTAAAGGTGGTGCTGGTTTTCTTGCGTTGAATGACCTGGTTGATGTTTGTCATGGTGCTGAAAATATATTTGATATTTTACGGACAGGGAAACGAAGGATAACATCTGATTTAATGGATGTTATATTACAAGCATTAGACTGTGTAAATGAGATGTTTGTTTTAGTACAAAACAAAGAGCCACTTGCTCCTGCAGACCCTGCATTAATTGCTGAATTACATCGATTAAGCGTCCCTGAAAGTGAAGAGGTGCAGTCTCCTGCCTCAACAACTGATAATCAAGATAAAACTGACGCATCAAAAAACAATGTAGCTGATTCAAATGAAGAAATGTCAGAAGATGAATTTGAACGTTTACTTGATGAGTTACATGGTAGTAACCCAGTAAGTGCACCAGAGCCATCTCCCTCTGTAGGTAGTGGTAATGAGTTTAGTAACGATAGTGATGATATTTCAGATGACGAATTTGAATCTTTATTAGATGAATTGCACGGTCAAGGCGCTTT
Organism: Colwellia sp.; assembly: GCA_022969175.1. GTDB lineage: Bacteria > Pseudomonadota > Gammaproteobacteria > Enterobacterales > Alteromonadaceae > JALJPB01. Next base: position 12,406 of record JALJPB010000024.1, read on the forward strand.
TAATTCGGATGTGAATGTTCCCTCTTCTAGTACTGTAACTTCAAGTGGTGATGACATTACCGATGATGATTTTGAGGCTCTTTTAGATGAGCTTCACGGTAAAGGTAATGCCCCTAAAAAATCATCTGATAATACTAACGATAAAACATTGGGGGTAATATCTACTCCGGTAAGTTCCTCTGCGCCTCAACCCAAGGCAATACCTTCACAAAAAGTACAAAAAATTGTTAAGCCTGTAGCTAAACCAGCAGCTAAACCAGCTGTCTCAACTGCTAAAAAATCTACAACTGCCACCCCTCCAGCAGCCGAAACAACTGTTCGTGTTGATACCAAACGTTTAGATCAAATCATGAATATGGTGGGTGAGTTGGTTCTTGTACGAAATCGATTAACGAGCTTAGGCTTAACCAAAGAAGATGAGGACTTAACTAAAGCTATTAGCAATTTAGATGCAGTTACTACTGACCTTCAAGGTGCGGTGATGAAAACGCGTATGCAGCCAATCAAAAAAGTATTTGGTCGCTTTCCTCGGGTGGTTAGAGATTTAGCTCGAAGTTTAAATAAAGAAATTAAATTAGTTCTGGAAGGTGAAGAAACCGATTTAGATAAAAATTTAGTTGAAGCCCTTGCTGATCCTCTTGTGCATTTGGTAAGAAATTCCGTCGATCATGGTATTGAAGAGCCTGATGTACGAGAAGCTAAAGGTAAACCTAGAGAAGGCACAGTACTACTCTCAGCTTCACAAGAAGGTGACCATATCCTACTAACCATAAAAGACGATGGTGCTGGGATGGATGCGGATAAACTCAAAAACATTGCGATTGAACGTGGCGTTTTAGATACTGAATCAGCCTCAAGAATGTCTGATAAAGATGCCTTTAGTTTGATTTTTGCCCCTGGTTTTTCTACAAAAACAGAAATATCAGAAGTCTCTGGTCGTGGTGTTGGTATGGATGTGGTTAAAACTAAAATCACCCAACTCAACGGTACAGTCAATATAGATTCTGAAATGGGCGTAGGTACAGTATTAGAAATCAAGGTACCGTTAACTTTAGCTATTTTACCTACATTGATGGTAGTCGTTGGCAAACAAATATTTGCATTACCTCTTGCTGGGGTTAATGAAATATTCCACCTGGATTTAACGACTACTAATAATGTTGATGGACAATTAACCATCATTGTTCGTGAAAAAGCAATTCCCTTATTCTATTTAGATAAGTGGTTAGTACGAAATTTTAAAGAAAAAACGAGAGATAAAGGCCATGTTGTCATTGTTCAATTAGGAGCACAACAAGTTGGCTTTGTTGTTGATAGTCTAATTGGTCAAGAAGAAGTGGTCATTAAGCCTCTAGATAGGTTATTACACGGTACCCCAGGTATGGCTGGAGCAACTATAACAAGTGATGGTGGAATTGCATTAATTTTAGATGTCCCTAATATGTTAAAGTTTTATGCAAAAAAAGCGGTCGTTAACAAAAAATTTCGCTAATAACCAGTTAATACAAATTGAGTGAAATATCTACTCTGAAGAGAAAATAAATGCCCTATAAGGTACTAGTTGTTGATGATTCAAGCTTCTTTCGGCGTCGTGTCAGTGACATATTAAACAAGGATAGCAACTTAACTGTAATAGATGTTGCGGTAAATGGTCAAGAAGCTGTTGATAAAGCAATATCTTTAAAACCAGATGTTATTACCATGGATATTGAAATGCCGATTCTCAACGGTATTGAAGCGGTAAAACAAATAATGGCCAAAGCGCCAACTGCTATTTTAATGTTTTCCTCTTTGACCCACCAAGGCGCAAAATCAACATTAGAAGCGTTAGATGCTGGGGCATTAGATTTCCTACCGAAAAAATTTAATGAAATTGCCTCCAACAGTGAAGATGCGGGTAGTTTATTACGACAAAGAGTTTCTCAGTTAGCACGTAAAAAAATCAGTATTAGACCTGTTCGTTCATCGCAAATTGGGGCATCTTCTACAACTTCAAGTCTTCGAAAATTTGGCCGTAATAACCGAATTGAAGAAAAGCCAATACTTCAAGAACGAACATTAGCTAATAAGACGGCAGGAAAAGAGCAGGTAGCTCCAACAGTCTTAAAACGAAGCTCAGGTAAAGAATATAAGTTATTGGCAATTGGCACATCAACGGGGGGACCTGTTGCTTTACAAAAGATTTTAACCCAATTACCCAAAAACTTTCCCTTGCCAATAATAATGGTGCAACACATGCCAGCAGCTTTTACCAAAGCTTTTGCTGAACGTCTTAATTCTCTTTGTCAAATAACAGTAAAAGAGGCATCAAATGGCGATGTGCTAAAACCCGGTTGTGCCTATCTAGCGCCTGGCGGCCTTCAAATGATTATTGAAGGTAAAGAAAGCTTGGCAAAATTGAAAATTATTGAAGATAATTCACCACGGATTGCATTTAAACCAAGTGTTGATGTCAGTTTTGGCTCTGCTGCAAAAGTTTATTCTGGTGATGTCCTTGCTGTTATTTTAACAGGAATGGGCTCTGATGGCCGTGAAGGTGCTCGAATGTTAAAGAGTAAGGGCGCAACTATTTGGTCACAAAATGAAGAGACTTGCGTTGTTTATGGCATGCCTCAAGCTGTTGCCGTGGCAGGTATTTCGGAGTTAGCGTTACCTATTGAAAGTTTTGCTTCATCTATTCTTAAGGAAGTTAAGCATGGATAGGCTGAGTGTTTTAGGTCTTGGCGTCGCATTTTTAGCTATTTATCTTGGTTTTATTATAGAAGGGGGCTCAATAGCTGTTCTATTTGAGCTTCCGGCATTTATTATTGTGTTTGGTGGCACCTTAGGTGCGGTTATGTTGCAATCTTCTAGCAAGCAATTTCTTCATGCACTTTCTTTACTCAAGTGGATAATTTACCCACCTAATTATGATGTTGAGGAAGGAATAGATAACATTATCACATGGGCTGATAAAGCACGTGAATCAGGATATTTAGCATTAGAAAATATTGCTCTAGATGAACAAGACACTTTTACTAATAAAGGACTCAATTTATTAGTTGATGGTGTTGATCCCGAACAGTTTAAATTGTCATTAGAGCTCGATTTGGATTTGTATCGTGAACATAACTTACGCTCTGCTAACGTTTTTGAAGCTATGGGGGGTTATAGCCCAACCATCGGGATTTTGGGAGCAGTTTTAGGTTTAATCCAAGCGATGGGGCATTTAAGCAATCCTGATTTGCTTGGACAAGGCATAGCAACAGCATTTATCGCGACTATTTACGGTGTTGGCTTTGCTAATCTTCTTTATTTGCCTGTTGCGAATAAAATACGCGCTATTATTCATCAACAAACTATGTATCGTGAGATGGTTTGTGAAGGACTATTTGCGATAGCTCATGGGGAAAACCCTCACTCTATTGAAAATAAATTATCTGCATTTAGGCTCGAGCAGTGAATAGGCATAAAGCCCGTAGACATAGTGTAGAACCAGAAAATGTTGATCGTTGGTTAGTTTCCTATGCTGATTATATGACATTACTCTTCGCCTTATTTGTTGTTCTTTATGCAATGGCGATGGTTAATGAAAAAAGTTTTGAAACGGCAACTGAGTCAATAGGTAAAGTATTTCAGGCTGATGATAATCTCCCAAAGAACCGTGGTCATGGAGACGATATTCTCGATGTAAATTCAAGTAAAACTAATAAGAAACTTTACGGTAATGGAATACTCGATGTAGCTGGGCCTGAATTATTAGCAGGAGAGCGAGTTATTTCAAACATATCAGATAGCCAAGTAGGTACAAGTTTAACCTCGATCGAAACAGAGTTGAATACGGCTTTATATGAATTAGTTGAGTCGGGATTTGCTCAATTACAACTTGACGGCGATTGGTTAGAAATAGAGCTTAATAGTGGTTTGCTATTTCCTAGCGGTTCATCATCTCCGACAATTGCAGCGAATACAATATTGTCAGTTATCTATGATGTATTAGGACAAGCTAGTAACTTTGTTCGTATTCGAGGCTATACTGACAATGAACCAATAAATAATGAGATATTTTCATCAAATTGGGAATTGTCTGTGTATCGAGCGACTGCAATATTACATGTTTTAGAAGAACTAAATATGTCTCCCGCTAGGATGGCGATAGAAGGATACGGTGAGTTTTATCCCAGTGCAGACAATTCAACCGCTTTAGGGCGATCGAAGAATCGCAAAGTGGTGATTGCTGTTTCTAAATATGGCATAGAAAAAGTTAATTTACTGCAAACTCCATCCATTAGTGTCAATAGCGTAGAAGCAATAAAAGATATTGTAATTGAAGAAGGCAAGAGTAACAAAATTAAAGTAATACAGTTAGAAAATGGTGGAATACGCATTACAACTCGTGAAGATGAACAAATTGAAAAATAATAAGTAGGTGGCCAATTGGTAGTTTGGACAATAGCAAATCAAAAAGGTGGGGTCGGTAAAACAACAACGACAATAGCATTAGGTGGCTTGTTAGCTGAACGTGGGCATCGAGTATTACTTGTTGATACAGATCCCCATGCCTCTTTAAGTTACTATTTTGGTATTGAGTCAGAAGATCTTGACTTAAGTGTATATAACTTATTTGTACAAGTTTCAACTAAAGAGCAAATATTACAGAGCTTGTGCCCAACAAAATATAAAAACATTGATATATTACCTGCCACAATGGGGCTAGCTACACTTGATCGATCTCTTGGTAGTAAAGGTGGTATGGGTTTGGTATTAAAAAAGGCAATGCAAAAATTAAGTAATGAATATGATTATGTTTTAATGGACTGCCCTCCTGTTTTAGGGGTATTAATGGTAAACGCTCTTGCAGCTTCTACGCGAATTATTGTCCCTGTGCAGACAGAGTTTTTAGCACTGAAAGGCTTAGATAGAATGATGAAGACAATGGATATAATGCAAGGAGAGCAAGAAAGCCCTTTTCATTATACCATTGTGCCTACCATGTTTGATAAAAGGACAAAAGCTTCACTTTTAACTTATAAAAAGCTGAAAGAAACTTATCAAGACAAAGTTTGGCCTGGTGTAATTCCCATTGATACTAACTTTAGAAATGCAAGTTCTGCACAAAAAGTCCCTTCTGATTATGCAAGATCATCTCGAGGGGTGTATGCTTATATAAGTTTATTAGATTATTTATTGAAAATACCAGCGGTGAAAAATAAATGACCAAGTCTCTAGCTGCCAGTAGTGACATTATGCAAAATTATTTGTCTGAGTTATTAACAGATGATGAAACTGCTGTTTCCACAAAACCAGTTAAAACTAAAGTAGAAAATAAACGTTTAGAAAAGTTATTAGAGAATGTAAGTGAGCCAAGCCTTAAAGTTTATTCAAAACGTGACACTATATCCTCTGAGAAAAGTAAAACACCAGAGAAAATATCACAAACAAATCCGATAAAAGAAACTGTAGAAGCGTCAATTCATACTCGTAAAAGTGAAGGGAGTATTTCCGTTGCTAAGCAGAAAAGTTACCGTAAAGGTAATTTTCAGGCAATGTTCTTTGATGTTGCGGGATTAATTATTGCAGTACCTTTAATTGAATTGGGGGGAATTCATAACACAGATAAAACAACAAGTTTAATGGGAAAACCCGATTGGTTTAAAGGGGTGATGCTTCACAGAGAAGATAAAATTAATGTTGTTGATACTGCCTTATGGGTTATGCCTGAAAAGTGTAATGAAACATTAATTAATTCGTTAAACTATCAGTATGTTATAATGTTAGGTAACAGTAAGTGGGGCTTGATGGCTGAACACCTTGTTGATACTGTTACTTTACAGCAAGATGAAGTTAAATGGTTAGATAAACCCGGTAAACGACCATGGTTAGCAGGGTTGGTAAAAGAGCGTATGTGTGCACTACTTGATGTGGAAGCACTTATTAAACTACTTGATGATGGTGCTGGTATTATTTAACTAATATAGTCCGAAATAAATTGTTCACTTGGTTGAAATTAAGAGGCGAGTTGTATGTCTGATGAAAGACGCAATACTAATGTAAAAATAGATGCAAATGATGAAGTATTACAATGGGTAACTTTTACTTTAGAATCTGAAGTATATGGTATTAATGTAATGCAGGTACAAGAGGTTCTTCGATATACTGAAATTGCACCTGTACCAGGAGCGCCACTTTATGTACTTGGTATTATCAACTTACGTGGTAACGTAGTTACTGTTATTGATACCCGTTCAAGGTTTGGTTTAGAGTCGGCTGATGTTACTGATAATACACGAATTGTTATTATTGAGGCAGATAAGCAAGTTATTGGAATATTGGTAGATAAAGTATCAGAAGTTGTTTATTTACGAGCATCAGAGATTGATGAAGCGCCAAATGTTGGTAATGATGAAAGCGCACAGTTTATTCAAGGGGTTTCAAACCGAGATGGGCAGTTGTTGATTTTAGTTGATCTTAATAAATTGTTATCTGACGATGAATGGGATGAGCTTAAGCAATTTTAATTAATAGAATTTTAGTTTAATTAGCATTGTAGGAAGCCTGAACATTCAGGCTTTTTTGTTATAAACGTTTGGCAATATGCAGAGGTAGTCGATGTTGGGATTAGTTATAATTATTATTGCAATATTATCTCTTATTATAAGTATTGCACTGGGCATCTTTTTCAAACAGTCGCTATCATCACTTAAAAGTAAAATGACTATTTTAGAAAGTCAGCAGCAGGTGAGTGAACTATTAATTGATGAAATGAAACTCACCATTAAAAGCCATAATGAAATTATAACCAATAATGCTCAAAACACCGAAAATGAACAAGTTATCAATCAGCTGGAATATAGAATCAAATCGTTACAAAATGACTTTATTGACCTTTCGCAGCAAGTTAAGCAGTTTTTAGACCATCAACCAGAAGATAAGTTATACACCCGAGCCTTTAAATTAGCAGCTAAAGGTGCGGATGTTGAAGAAATTATCACTGAATGTGAGCTGCCAAGAGCTGAAGCTGAAATGTTGCTCTCAGTTTATAAAACTAATCAAAGTAATTTCTAGTAACTATTGAATATAGTTAACTGTGGTAAATCCTTAAAGTCATGATAGAATCTTGCAGTCTTATTTTGATTGTTAAAGCTTTAGGCAAGGAAAAATTAGTGAAGTTCTCCGTTCTCCCTCCGTTATCTCGTCATAACCCTATATTAATAATTTTAGCAACTCTCATTTTTTCGGGGTGTTCATCAACGCCTTCAAGTGATGGTAGCGATAATAGAGATCCAATAGAGCCTATTAATAGGGCGTTCTGGACTTTTACTTGGGATTATACTGATAAGTATATCTCTAAACCGGCTTCACTTGCATATACCACCTACACACCCGTATTTTTGCGTTCCGGATTATATAATATGGCGCTGAACTTAAATGAGCCATCAAGCATTATCAACAATTTACTGCAAGCAAAGTTCACAAATGCAGCGAAAAGCACTGGTCGTTTTGTGCTCAACTCTACGATTGGATTATTCGGCTTTTTTGATCCAGCGAGTGATTTTGGCTGGACTGGCGATCAAGAAGAGTTTGGTGAAGTGCTTGGAACTTATGGCGTTGGAGATGGAGCATACATCGTTGTACCTGGTATAGGACCGAGCTCTGTACGTGAAGAAGTTGGTGATTATATTGATAAATATTATTGGCCACTTGCTGTTATTGATTTTTGGCCAAATCTTGCTCGTTGGACGGTAATTGGTTTAGAGCAAAGAGCTGCACTTGCCGATCAAGAACCCTTGATTCGTGAGTCTCTTGATGATTATGAGTTTGTCAAAAATGCTTACTTTCAAAATATGAATTATAAACTTTATGATGGTCATCCTCCTATAGTCATTGACGAAGAAGCAGAGGCGGAGCTTGATGCATTCATGGATGAATTTGATGATGAATAAGAAAATATGTCAAGGATTTAAGCAGAAAAACACAATAAACGAGTACCGTCTTGGTTCGCAATTTGTTAGAATTGCGCAAAATTTTATCGTTGGGATAATTAGATGAATGTAATAGAAGCAAATTTTGATGCAAAAGGTAGAAAAATAGCGATAGTTGTATCACGTTTTAATAGTTTTATTGTTGAAAGTTTATTAGAAGGTGCGGTTGATGCATTAAAGCGCCATGGCAATGTTTCTGATGATGATATTACAATTGTTCGTGTACCTGGTGCTTATGAATTACCCGTTGCGGCAAAGCGTTTAGCACAAAAAGATGAATTTGACGCTATAATAGCTATCGGTGCGGTCATTCGAGGTGGTACACCTCATTTTGATTTTGTCGCTGGTGAATGCAACAAAGGGTTAGCTCAGGTTGCTATGGAATTTACTATTCCCGTTGCTTTTGGAGTTATTACTACGGATACTATTGAACAAGCCATTGACCGTGCAGGTACAAAAGCAGGTAACAAAGGCGCTGAAGCAGCCTTAAGTGCTTTAGAAATGGTTAATGTATTAGCTAAGCTATAATTATATTTGAGAAAGAATTGTGAAACCATCACCTAGAAGAAAAGCCAGAGAGTTAGCTGTACAAGCCATTTATTCTTGGCAGTTAAGTCAAAATTCAGTCAGCGATATTGAAACTAACTTTTTGACGGATAATAGTGCTCGTCGATTTGATATTGCCTATTTTCAGCAACTACTACACGGTGTAACATCGAGTGTAAGTAGTATTGATAGCGCTATCTCACCACATGTTGATAGACCTTTAAAAGACGTTGATCATGTAGAGAAAGCCATACTACGGGTGGCTATTTATGAGTTAAACGACTGTCTAGATGTCCCTTATAAAGTAGTCATTAATGAAGCTATAGAGCTAGCAAAATCATTTGCTGCAGATGATAGCCATAAATTCGTTAATGGCGTCTTAGATAAAGCCGTAAAACTAATACGCCCTCAAGAATAATTGTAGTTGTTTTTTCTTGCGAAAAGTTACCTGATAGCTATATAAAAATTACGTGAATTAATTCTATGAAAGAGTTTAATCTCATCAAACGATTTTTTACTGAACAAGTAACCAATCGTAAAGATGTTGTTTTGGGTATTGGTGATGATTGTGCTTTAATTTCACCTCCTGAACGTCAACATATTGCAATTACTACTGATACATTGGTCAGTGGTGTGCATTTCCCTGTAAATACATCTCCTAGAGCCATTGGTCATAAATCTATTGCGGTAAACCTATCTGATTTAGCTGCAATGGGCGCTGAACCTGCTTGGGTTTCGTTAGCATTAACATTGCCAGAATTTAATGAACAATGGTTGACAGAGTTTTGTGCCGGCTTGTTCGAGCTTTGTGAATATTATAATATTCAACTTATTGGTGGTGATACAACCCAAGGTCCGTTAAGCATAACTGTTACCGCACAAGGTTTAGTTCCTATTGATACTCCATTACGTCGTTCTGGAGCAAAAGCCGGAGATTGGGTTTATGTTACCGGTGAGCTTGGTGATGCAGCACTTGCACTAAAACACTTGCAAGATGAGGTTGTCATTGAAAGTAGCTTTGTAGAACCAATATTAACGAAACTAGACTTCCCTAAGCCAAGGGTACTTGCAGGGCAAATTTTACGTGAATATGCCTCATCAGCGATAGATCTATCAGATGGTTTGATCTCGGATCTTGGCCATATTTGTCATTCGTCAGGAGTTGGAGCGAATATTGTTTTAGATGCTCTGCCGCTATCAAATATTCTTGTTGATACTCTTGGCCTCGAGCAAGCTATTGAGCTAGCGTTGGCAGGCGGGGATGATTATGAATTATTATTTACTGTTTCTGAAGATAATAAAGTTGGTATGGAAACTGTTTTAGCTAATGCAGGAATACCGCTAACTTGTATTGGTCAAATGAATACCTCTGAAAAAATAACAACGACAATGGATAACAAAGCCATTTCGATTAATGTTAAAGGCTTTGAGCACTTTTCATAAAATTATGATAAAAAAAAATTCGACAGAAAATTTTACTCTCTCCGATCCTATTCAGTTTTTAGCTTTAGGTTTTGGCAGTGGTTTAGCCCCTAGAGCCCCCGGAACTTTTGGTACACTTGCTGCTATACCAATTTATCTATTAATGTTGCCACTCTCATCACTTAGCTTTGCGATGGTTGTTATTGTGATGAGTATTGCTGGTATTTATATATGCCAAAAAGCAGCTGATGCAGCGGGTGTTCATGATCATGGTGCTATAGTTTGGGATGAAATTGTCGGTTTCTTAATTACCATGTTTATGGTGCCGTTTAGCTGGTTAACCGTGGTAGTTGGTTTTGCTTTATTTCGTTTTTTTGATATCTTTAAACCTTGGCCAATATCTTTTATTGATAAAAAGGTTCATGGCGGTTTAGGTATTATGCTAGATGATATATTGGCAGGCTTAATTGCATTGGCTTGTATGCATCTTATCTTTTAGAGTTTAAGCTTATAGATAGTATTAAGAGCTTAGACATACGTCCTTGGTTCTAAACTCGATAACTAATGTGAACTCGGGATAAGTTCATTATAGTCATCCCCGAGATAAGTTCATAATAGTCATCCCCGAGGTGTTTTTGTCGGGGATCTCGCGCTGAAATAGCATGGATTCCGGCCTAAAATATTACCGGAATGACGACTCATATAATAAATACCTTAACCCGAGATGGGATTAACTAATTAGGGTTAATGTAATATTCTCGCTCTAATTGTTCCTTCAATCAGTTTCAATTCTCTTAAAGCTGTTTTACTGTTCTGCGTTTCTATATCTATAACCACATAACCAACTTTGTCATCGGTTTGCAAGTACTGAGCAGCGATATTGATATCATGCTGTGCAAAGGCTTGGTTGATTTTAGTTAATACACCTGGTTGGTTATGGTGAATATGTAATAAACGGCTTGTCCCGGTATGTTCCGGTAAAGAAACAACAGGGAAGTTTACTGCAGATAATGTTGAACCATTATCTGAATATTTAGCTAACTTGCTAGCAACTTCTAACCCTATATTTTCTTGTGCTTCTTTAGTACTACCACCAATATGTGGTGTAAGAATTACATTATCAAACTCGCGGAGCGGAGAAACAAATTCTTCGTCATTGCCTTTAGGCTCTACCGGGAATACATCGATCGCAGCACCACCAACTTTCTTATCACGAAGGGCTTGAGATAAAGCATCAATGTCAACAACAGTTCCTCGGGAAGCGTTTATGAAAATCACATTATTTTTCATTGCATTAAACTGGGCTGTACTGATCATGTTTTGTGTTTGCGGTGTTTCGGGAACATGTAAACTAACAACATCGGCTTCAGCAAGTAATGCGGTTAAAGAGCTTGCTTGACTTGCATTACCCAGTGGCAGCTTTGTTTCTATATCATAAAAGCGAACCCGCATACCGATAGTTTCGGCTAATATGCCTAACTGCATGCCAATATGGCCATAACCGATAATACCTAAAACCTTCCCTCTTGCTTCAACAGAGCCCACAGCCGATTTGTTCCATTGGCCACGGTGCGCCATAGCATTCTTTTCTGGGATCCCGCGTAATAGTAGTAACGTTTCGCCTAAAACTAGTTCAGCAACAGAGCGAGTATTTGAAAATGGAGCATTAAATACTGGTATACCTAGTATTTGAGCAGCCTTAGTATCTACTTGGTTTGTACCAATACAGAAACAACCAATAGCCACGAGCTTTTTAGCGTGACTTAATACGTTTTCATTTAATTGTGTGCGTGAACGAATACCAACAAAGTGAACCGAGGCAATTTTTTTGATCAACTCATCTTCACTTAATGAGGTCTTAAGTGATTCAATGTTGTTATAACCTTTGGCGTTTAGTTCTGCGAGGGCGCTAGGATGAACGCCTTCAAGGAGTAAAATTTTAATTTTGTCTTTTGCTAAAGAATTGCTGCTCATGATGTCACTTGTTTCTCTGTTAGTTATAAATTAAGAATGATTATATCAACTAGCCAATTATTAGAATGGTTTTAGATGGCTAGATATCTAAACTAACATATAGTGCTTAAACTCTAAAGTACTAATTCACTCAAATTTGATGATTAATTTATCTTCAAAAGGCGAGTGAAAATCAATTTGTTTTTATTTGTTCACAGGTTTAATGTTTAAATAACTACAGATACACCATCTTCACTGCCAAGTACCAATATATCGGCGCCGCGATGGGCGAATAAACCATTGGTCACAACACCAACAATTGCATTTATTTGAGCTTCTAAAGCCTTTGGATCAAGTATCTCTAAGTTATACACATCGAGAATAACATTACTATTGTCGGTAACTACTCCTTGGCGATAAACGGGGTCTCCACCTAGGTTAACCAATTCTCTAGCGACATAGCTTCTTGCCATCGGGATAACTTCAACAGGTAACGGAAAGCTACCTAATACAGCAACTTGCTTGCTCGTATCAGCAATACAAATGAATTTTTTTGCAACAGCCGCAACAATTTTTTCACGAGTTAACGCTGCGCCTCCCCCCTTTATCATCGCTTTGTGTTTAGTTATTTCATCGGCGCCATCAACATAAACATCTAATACATCGACACTATTTAAATCGAAAACTTCAATACCATGAGCCTTTAAACGTTTACTTGATTCATCAGAACTAGATACCGCACCAATGATCTTATTTTTAATTGTTGCTAAAGCGTCGATAAAGTAATTAACAGTTGAGCCTGTACCAACACCAACAATTGTATCGTTTTCAACAAATTCAAGGGCTTTTATTGCTGCTGCTTTTTTCATTTCGTTTTGTGTCATGTTATTCCCAAACTTTAGATGCCGTATGTTGGCGACATTATAACAGTGAAAGACTTTAGCGGTGAATTAGATTAATAGTTTTTAGTTGGGGTAATAATTTCAGGTAAAGGAATATCCCAATGCTCACTTGGAATAATATCTACACGCTGACAATTATGTGCAATTCCAATAGGGTAGGGAGGGATTTGGTGATTTGTTTTGAAGTTTTTGTACCATGCTTCTAAAGTACGATCATAGAAACCGCCGCCCATACCAAGACGAGATCCTGTTTCATCAAAGGCTACTAACGGAGTACATAATACATCTATATTGTCGATAGTCCTTATAGATCTAACATCGAGTTTAGGCTCTAAAATACCATATCGATTGATGACCATTATTGAGTTTTTCGTATAGTTAAGAAATAACAAATGGCCTTTACTAAATGGGTGGATTACTGGTAAATAAACCTTTTTTCCTTGTTGCCAACACCAAGTAATAAAATCACAAGGGTCAAGCTCACCATCATTTGCCAGATAGACGGCTATGTGATTAGCCGGTTTTATTTTTTTATGTGCAGCTAACCGGTGTTTTAATTGCTTTGCCGCTGTAAGCTGCTCAAGCGTTGTTAAGTTATTTCGTCGTTTACGTATCTCTTTTCTTAAATGCTTTCTTAAAGGCATAGGTGACTCTGTATTACGGCTATATGTGAAATAGAAACAAAAAAGCTGAAAGAGATTCTTTCAGCTTTTATTACTTTCTAACTCAAAGATAATTAATTATGAGTTTCAGAGATACCTTCATGGGTACCTGTTACTGAAATTTCTTCTTCGAGTTTTTCTTCTAAATTCTGATGTACATCACCTTCAGCGCCATGCATCCACTCTAAAAGTTTACCTGCTGAGGCAAAAATGATGAGACCAGTAACTAACGCGGCACAGCCAACTGACATAAATATAGTGCTAGCATTGTCGACCATTTCTTGACCTTCACCAATAAAGCTACCAATGAAAGCGGCAAGTTTATTTGACAGTGCGGTAAAGAAGAACCAAATACCCATTAACAATGAAGTAAATTTAAGTGGCGCTAATTTAGTTACCATCGACAAACCAATAGGAGATAAACATAACTCACCCAAAGTATGGAACAGGTAAGCAAATACTAAAAACAGCATACTTACTTTAACGGTAACGTCACCGTCTTGAACCATAGTAGCCCAAAGCATGACAAAGAAACCTAAGGCTAAAAATACCATCGCTAAAGCAAATTTCTTAGGAGATGTTGGCTCGTTAGAGCCCATTTTAACCCAAACAGAAGCAACCACCGGCGCTAACATAATGATAAACATAGCGTTTAAAGATTGAAATGATGAAGCTGCAATTTCAAAGCCAAACAAAGTACGATCAGTAAAGTCAGAAGCATAAATAGTAAATAAAGCACCAGCTTGTTCAAAACCTGCCCAGAAAATAACAGAGAACATGCTCATGATTAAAATAACTTTCATTCGATCCATATCTTCAGGCGTTAATGGCGCATGTGCTTTTACTTCTCCTTTACTGCGTTTCGCTGAAGGTTGTACACCAATATCACCTAAGTATTTATTGGCTAAAGTAAGTTGTAGCGTTAAGCCAACTAACATACCGCAACCAGCAAGGATAAAACCGTAATGCCAGTTAACTGTTTCGCCCAGTACACCAACAGTAATAGGCGCTAAAAATGCACCTAAGTTAATGCCCATATAGAAAATAGTAAAGGCACTGTCACGACGATGATCACCTTCTTCATATAAATCACCAACTAAACTAGAAACATTGGCCTTGAATAAACCGTTACCAATAACAATTAACCCTAAGCCGATGAAGAAAACAGTTTCTTCCATACCGACAATCATTGATTTAGGAATACCTAAAGTAAAGTACCCCAAAGAAAAAATAATTCCGCCGTAAATAATAGCTTTACGTTGACCAATAAAGTTATCAGCGAGCCAACCACCAATGACAGGTGTTAAATAAACCGCCATAGTAAAGGTACCATATAGGCTAAAAGCCTCGGCATTAGTCCAACCAAAACCTCCATTTTCAACTGTTGCTACCAAATACAGTACCAATAAGGCACGCATGCCATAATAACCAAAACGTTCCCACATCTCAGTTCCGAACAAGAGAAAGAGCCCTTTAGGGTGGCCAAAAAGCGTACCCGCATTAGGTTTATTCATATTATTATCCTTTCAAAATTTTGCTTATACTATTGGTATTAATTTAGTGACCAAAATTGAATGAGGATAAATTTTCAAGTTCAAGGTGCGTAATTGAGCAATAGCAGGCTATTGGGATAGAACGCAACGCAGAATTTGTAGATTTAGACCATTCGAAGATGGGCAATTAATTAGTACAACTGGTATTTAAATATTATATACAGCCCGTGTTATACCTTTGCTGATGAATAAAGGCAAGTTTTCAAGGTTTGGTTGCTTGAAATGTGTACTGAAATGTTTCCTAGGGTAATACAGCCGAGCTAATTTTATTTTTAATTAAAATAATATAACTAAAAGATGAAACAATCAGTTGCGAGTTGTTTGACTATAAATATGCTGATAAACTTGCCGACATCATTGATAAGCTAGACTAGCTGTTTAAGTAGTTACATTAACCATAAAGTAGATATAAACTATGGTTGATGGCCATCAGCTCACACTTTTTATTGCATACAGGAATTATTTGTACAAATGACAACATTTTTTAAATCCACAGTTATCGCTATTGCCGTGTTGTTTTTCTCTTTCTCTTTCTCTTTAACCGCGTATGCTGCAGATATTAGTCAACAGCAAATTGAGCAATTTAAAAAATTACCACCGAGTCAGCAAAAATCTTTAGCTCAAAGCATGGGTATTGACTACAATGACTTGAAAGCTCAATTGTCAGGCAAAAAGTCATCTGGTCAAAATGAAGGAACTAACTCTCAAGTATATCCTCGTGGTACGCTGTTTGATGAGAATGGAAATCCCGTTTTTGATGAGTACGCACAAATTGAGGATGAAGAGTTAGATGGTGAATTAAAACCTTTCGGTTATGACGTTTTTGCTAATGCTCCTTTTACTTTTGCACCTACCATGGATATTGCAATTCCTGAAGGTTATATCATTGGTCCTGGTGATAAACTATCCATTCAAGTATTTGGCAAAGAAACCATTGATGTTGAAATGATGGTATCTCGAGAAGGAGAGTTAGTCTTTCCTAATCTTGGCGCATTTAAAGTAGCTGGTTTAACTTTTATTGAATTAAAACAATTTATTAGTGCTAAAATTAAAGAGCGTATCACTGGTGTTAATGTTGTTGTTGGTATTGCCTCTCTACGCTCTATGCGTATTTTTGTCTTAGGTGATGCATTTAAGCCTGGACCTTATACCTTAAGTTCCTTATCAAGTATTACTCATGCTTTATTTGCCGCTGGTGGTATAAATGACATCGGTTCGTTAAGAAATATTCAATTGAAGCGTTCTGGGAAATTAATAAAAACTATAGACCTTTATGAGTTACTAATAAAAGGTGACTCATCTAATGATATTTTATTACAATCTGGTGATGTGGTTTTCATCGCACCAGTTGGTAAAACAGTAAGTATTGATGGAGAAGTTCGCAGACCAGCTATATATGAGTTAAAAGATTCTGATACCTTTTCCACTGCCATATCAATGGCTGGCGGTTTTTTACCTTCAGCTTATGCAAAGTCGACAATTGTTGAAAGGTATAATCAAAGTAACTTGCGCAGCATTATTAATATTGACTTAACCGATGACAATCAATTAATAAAGAAAGTTCATGAAGGTGACTATATACGTGTTCAGAAAACTTCTGAACTGTTTGAGGAGTCAGTCACTATTATAGGTGCTGTTACTCGTCCAGGAAAGTACCAGTGGTTTGAAGGTCAGAAAGTTAGCGATCTACTACCTAGTATTAACTCTCATTTGCTTCAAATTGCCGATTTAAACTACGCTTTAATTATCAGAGAGACTGATATTGCTCGTCATATTGAAGTCATCCAGATTTCATTAGCAAAAGCGATTAGTCAAAAAAATTCTGAGAGTGATCAGCTATTAAAACCAAGTGATAAAATTATTGTTTTTTCTAGCGCGTCAAAATTAATCGAAGAAAACATTACCTTTGATTCACTCGCCTTTACTCAAGATGAGTTATTTAAAAAAGAGAAGCAACTAGCTAAAGAAAAATATAAAACTAAAATATTTTGGCAAAAGTATGGTCAAGATAACGTCAAATATGCTCTTGATGCTGAAGATGAAAGAGCTTCATATTTGATAAATCAATCAATTGAGCAAATGAGCGGTGGCGAAGTAGAGAAAGAAATAGATATAAAAGAACTAAGTCTATTTTCTCGACAACGCTTGCTTTTACCCATTATTCAAAAATTAAAAGAGCAGGGAAGGTCAGGTCATTCAATTCAATTAGTTGAGGTTGATGGTCAAGTGAAATACCCAGGGATATATCCTTTAGTTGTCGGCGGTAAGGTTGATGATCTAGTTGCTGCAGCTGGCGGTTTAGCAGAATCTGCTTATTTAGCTAAAGCTGATATAACACGTAATGTGGTAGGCTCGTATGGTGTTAAAAAAGAATCAATAACTTTAAACTTGGCCTCCGCTCTTAAAGCAGAAAGTGACAATGTTTTATTGGTGAGCAAAGATAGATTAAATATCCATAAAATACCTGCTTGGAGCGATAATCACATTATTGAACTTCGTGGGGAATTTGTTTTTCCTGGAAAGTATACTATCCGTAGAGGGGAAACATTATCAGACTTGATAGAAAAAGCAGGAGGGCTAACTGATTTTGCTTACGCTCAAGCATCTGTTTTTTCACGGACAAAATTAAAAGAGTTAGAGCAACAAAATTTAATTAAACTTGCAGGTGACTTACGAATTGAGATGGCTTCTCAATCGTTAACTGATAATAATTCAGCTCAATCATATAAAGACTCTCAAATGATGTTGGCTGATTTAACTAAAACCAAACCAGTAGGACGATTGGTTATTGATTTAGAAAGAGTTATGGTAAATAACGAGTATGATGTTTTATTAGAGAATGGTGATGTTTTATATATCCCAACGATGAATAATTCAGTAAACGTGATTGGTCAAATTCAGGTCACTTCATCTCATATGTTTGATCTAAATCTTAACGCTAGCGATTATTTGGACTTAAGCGGTGGTATTAAAAAAAGAGCAGACGAAGACCGCATTTATATAATTTCAGCTAATGGAGGGATTAAAATGATGGCAAGTAACAACTGGTTTGCTGACGACGAAGCCTCTCGATTACGCCCTGGCGATACTATTGTTGTACCGCTTGATGCTGAGTATATGAATAACCTTGAGTTGTGGACTAACGTTACAGGAATTATTTATAATTCAGCTGTGGCAATTGCCGCCATCAGTGGTATTTAAATCAGCTTAAAATCTAATTAAAGGGAATGAATTGAATAATGTTTTATGAATTAAATGACGCTAAAATTGCTATTATTGGTTTAGGTTATGTGGGATTACCATTAGCCGTTGAATTTGGTAAAAAATACCCAACAGTAGGTTTTGATATTAATTCCAAACGGATTGAAGAATTAAACCAGGGGCATGACTTTACTTTAGAGGTTTCGAGTGAAGAATTAGCAGATTCTGAATTTATATCTTATGCCCATGACATAGAGGCATTAAAAGAAAGTAACATTTATATTGTTACTGTGCCGACCCCTATAGATGAGCACAAGCAACCTGACTTAACACCGCTAATAAAAGCCAGTGAAATGTTGGCGAAAGTTATGTCAAGGGGCGATATCGTTATCTATGAGTCCACCGTATACCCTGGTGCTACTGAAGAAGTTTGTATTCCTCAAATAGAAAAAAATTCATCACTTATTTTCAACCAAGATTTTTATGCCGGTTATAGCCCTGAACGTATTAACCCTGGCGATAAAGAACATAGAGTCACCAATATTTTAAAAGTTACTTCGGGGTCAACCCCTGAGATAGCTGATTTTGTTGATAGTCTTTATGCCTCAATTATTATAGCGGGTACTTATAAAGCCTCTTCTATTCAAGTAGCGGAAGCGGCAAAAGTTATTGAGAATACCCAACGAGACCTTAATATTGCATTGATAAATGAACTAGCTGTTATTTTTAATAAGCTAGGTATAGATACAGAAGAAGTGCTTAAAGCTGCTGGTACAAAATGGAATTTTTTACCATTTCGTCCAGGGCTTGTAGGTGGACATTGCATCGGTGTGGATCCCTATTACTTAACTCATAAAGCTCAAGCAATAGGGTACAACCCAGAAGTTATCTTGGCAGGTCGACGGATTAACGACGGCATGGCCACTTATGTGGTTACGCAATTAACTAAAACCATGATCAAGCGAAAGTTACAAATTAATGGTGCGAATGTCTTAGTGATGGGGCTGACATTTAAAGAAAACTGCCCTGATGTTCGTAATACCAAAATTGTAGATGTTTTCAATGAGCTAAAAGAGTACAACATGAATGTTGATGTATACGACCCTTGGGTTGATCCCGAAGAGGCTGTGCATGAATATAATATTGAATTGATAAAACAGCCTAAAGCTAAACATTACGACGCTGTTATTTTTGCTGTTGCTCATAAGCAATTTAAAAAAATGAGTAATAATGAGGTTTTAGAGCTTACTAAAAGTGAACATGTAATTTATGACTTAAAATATATAATCGACCCCGAAATCGTAGATATCCGTTTATAAGTCTGTTTTTAATAGAATATGTAAATGCTGAAATATTAATATTTCAGCATAATTAATTTTTGAATTCAAATACAAATGAAAAATCATAACAAGGAAAGATATGTCTCGTTATCTAGAAATTAAAGAAACTTTACTTACTGCACCTAGAACCTGGTTGATTACTGGCTGTGCAGGTTTTATCGGTTCAAACCTATTAGAGCACTTATTATTACTTAATCAAAAAGTAGTGGGCCTAGATAACTTTTCCACAGGGCACCAGCATAATTTTGATGAAGTTAAAGCTCTCGTTAGTCTTGAGCAGTGGGAAAGGTTTAATTTTATTGAAGGTGATATACGAAACCTGGATGACTGTACTAAGGCGGTATCAGGTGTTGACTTTATCCTTCATCAAGCCGCGCTAGGCTCTGTTCCACGTTCAATTGCTGACCCTATTCTAACTAACTCTGCTAACATTACTGGTTTTTTAAACATGTTAGTTGCCGCAAAAGAACAAAAAGTAAAAACTTTCGTTTATGCAGCCTCTAGTTCGACTTATGGTGATCACCCTGCACTACCTAAGATTGAAGAAGTTATTGGCAAACCTTTATCACCTTACGCTGTCACCAAATATGTTAACGAATTATATGCTGATGTATTTCAAAAAACCTATGGATTAAATTCAATAGGGCTGCGCTACTTCAATGTTTTTGGTAAACGTCAAGATCCTGATGGCGCTTATGCGGCCGTTATTCCTAAATGGACTGCCGCGATGATTGAAAACCAAGACGTTGTTATAAACGGTGATGGTGAAACCAGTAGAGATTTTTGTTTTGTTGAGAATGCTGTACAAGCTAATATATTAGCAGCAATGGCAAATGAAAAAGGTTTAAACGAAATTTATAACGTTGCTTTAGGTGACCGAACCACATTAAACACTTTATTTAACAGTCTGAAGGTATCTCTAAATTGTAATAATGTTGAATATGATAAATCACCAATTTATCAAGACTTCAGGTTAGGGGATGTTCGTCATTCTCAAGCAGATACTAGTAAGATAAAAGAACTATTAGGTTATGAACCTGAATATCGTATTCAAGAGGGAATAAATAAAGCAATGCCATGGTATAAAATATTTTTAACAAAATAAGGTTCAAATTTTCCTTGGCTAATCTAATAGGAAGGTGAAAAGTATTATAATGACTCTTTCGATAAAGCTATTAGACATAAAAAGAACGATTCGGCGTTTAATGCATACCGCCATACAGGTTTTCAGTAACTTATGGCCTTGAGTTAGATATCATTAATCCTTTACAACAACTTATGAAAACCAATATAATAGGCGAATAGATGAGTAATACTCCAAAATAATCAAAATAAGTAATGTAATTAGTGTCAAACAAGCTAGATAATCCAAGTATTCAAGGAACGAATAAAGACTTACATGTCTCACCCTCACGCGCTGAATTTTCTCAAGAAAATTATCTGTTGCAACAACTTCTCCAACAACAAATGAATCAACAACACCATCAAAGTGGTGTAATAAATTTAGCTGAGCTTCTGAGAGCTATTTGGGCTGGAAAGTTCACAATTATTATTATCTGTTTTGTATTTACTTTAGCTTCAATTGCTTTTGCTCTGTCTAAGCCTAATATCTATAAGGCCTCTGCTATTCTAGCCCCTGCATCAGAAGATGGAGGGCCTGGCGGAATGGCAGCATTAGCGGGGCAGTTTGGTGGTTTAGCAAGTATGGCTGGCATCAATTTAGGTGGCGGCGGTGGCGTTGATAAAACAGCATTAGCTTTGGAAATCATTAAGTCGCGCTCATTTATTGAAAAATTTATTAAAAAACATCATTTACTCGTACCAATAATGGCAGCAGAGGGCTGGGATATCACCTCAAATACTCTTGTTCTAAACGCCAAATTATATAATCTACAAAGTAAAAAGTGGGTGAGAGAAGTAAAATCACCCAAAAAACCAGAACCATCAAAGTGGGAAGCTTATAAAGTTTTTTTAGATCTATTGTCTGTTTCGCAAGATAAAACAACTTCTATGGTTACTATCGAAATTGAATATTATTCTCCTCAGCTGGCTAAACTATGGTTAACATGGCTAATAGCTGATATTAATGAGTTTATGCGTGATCAAGATCAAAAAGAAGCGCAGGTGTCAATTGATTATCTTAGAAAACAATTACTCACTATCCAAGTATCCAACATGGAAACGGTATTTTACCAACTCATTGAAGAACAAACAAAAAACATGATGCTCACTCAGGTGAAGCCTGAATATGTGCTAAAGACTATTGATCCACCTCAAGTGCCAGAAGTAAAAGCAAAACCTAAACGAGCATTAATTGTGATATTAGGTATAATGCTAGGTGGAGTATTGTCAATATTGATTGTTTTAGTCAGATACTTTACTAAAACTAAAACTAAAGCTAAAACTAATACCAATGCTAAACCTAATGACAAAGAAAGTTCTAATTAAAACTATGATGCTAACTAAACTAAACTTGGCTTTGCTATGAATTCGTATATCTCAATATTCTCTACTATTCTCACAACATTTATCTGTGCTTTTATAGCTATTAAATTTTTTAAGCCAGTTGCGATAGAAGTTGGGTTAGTAGATACACCTACAGAGCGTAAAAATCATTCCGGCAATATTCCATTAATTGGCGGTATTTCAATATTTTTAGCTGTACTAGCGGCAAGCCTTATTTGGTTACCTAATACCATTGAACTTAGAATGTACCTAATTGCATCCGCGATGATGGTGTTTATTGGTGCACTTGATGACAAATTTGACCTTCGGGTTAGAGTTCGTATTGTGGGGCAATTAATCATCGCGAGTTTAATGATCTATGGTGTTGGCGGTTATATCTCCAATTTAGGTGACTTATTCGGCTTGGGAGATGTAGAATTAGGCCCGTTAGGGATAGTGTTTACTTACTTTGGTATTATAGTGGTTATAAATGCCTACAATATGATTGATGGCATCGATGGTCTCATTGGCAGTTTAAGTATTAATACGTTTGTTTCAATTGCTATTCTATTTTTAATGAGTGGGCAAACTAACTATCTGAGCTATCCACTTATTTTAGCAACAGCAACTATTCCATATTTAATGTTTAACTTAGGTTTACTTACCAAAAAGAATAAGAAGATCTTTATGGGTGATGCTGGCAGCATGTTTATTGGTTTAAGTGTCATCTGGTTACTTTGTATGGGAACACAGGGGGAACAAGCTTCATTTCGACCAGTTACCGCGCTTTGGATTTGTGCTATACCTTTAATGGATATGTTGGCGATAGTCGTAAGAAGGCACAGAAGAGGAAGATCACCTTTCAAACCTGACCGCGATCACCTACATCATATTTTACAGCGAGCAGGTTTGACCGCGAGACAAACACTGGTAGTAATATCAAGTTTAGCTCTTGTAATGTCAGCGATTGGCGTTTCAGGCGAATACTTCCAAATTCCAGATTTAGTCTTGGTCATAGGGTTTTTAGTAATGTTCTTGAGCTATACCCTAATGATTAAAAAATTAACTCAAATTTCAGAATTTAAAAAGTAGGTAGATTAGAATAAATATTTTTGATTATCGGGTCTGTATTGTTGGTTGTTTTTTTTACAACGAGTACAAACCTCACGCAATGGTCATTTCTCATAATATCTGGTGTTAAGTCTAAATGTTCTGAGTTCCTGTCATTATAACGCAAGCTAATTTCCTTAATGTTGACTTGGAATAACTAATCGGTTCATCCTGACAGTAAACAGAGATTCAAAAAAACATATCTAAATCTGACATTCATAATTACTGAGCCTAGATAGGACGAATTTCTAATGCTTAAGTTAAATGAACCCGTTCAAAGTCAATTAATATAATAGTTGTTCATAATAATGAAGAAGTTAAATTAGTCAGACTTCAAAATATAAACAATTATGACTAGCAAAAAGCAAATAAATTTCTTTCATATTGTCGAGATTTTTAATACTTGAGTACCTCACAATAATAGTTTTTTCTGTAACATAACTTCTATGTAAGAGTATATGCCAAATTACTTATTACTATCTTTTTACAACTGTAAATAAGGCGAAAGTTAAGTATAATACCTCTCGTATATTTTTTGCCATTTTATGAATGGGGCAATTTTTATTTTAAGTGCTAATTAATGCCAAATAATTAGAAAGTAGTTTTATAAAATATAACTGAGTTTGAAAGAAGCTAGATCTTTGTAGTTTAAAGTATGTGTAAAATGTTGGGAGGTAGTAGGAATTGATTAGCCATCATCAAGAGGAAGTTCGTGCATTTTATGAAATTATCATCTGCAGGTTTTAAATTGATTGTAAAATCTACCCCCTTGGTTTCTATTGATTTAATTGTCAGAGATCATGATGGTAATGTCTTATTAGGCAAGCGAATTAATCGACCAGCACAAGGCTTTTGGTTTGTCCCTGGTGGGCGTATTCTTAAAGATGAACCATTTGAAAGTGCATTTAAGCGACTAGTAAAAGAAGAGTTAGGCCTCAATACCGTAAAGTCAAATTTTAAAGGTGTCTACCAGCATTTTTATGATGATAACTTTTCAGGAGATAATTTCTCAACACATTACCTCGTACTTGCTTATGAGTTAACATCTAATGATGATCTAGCGTTGTTACCTCTTGAACAGCATTCGAAATATAAGTGGTTTTCTGAGAGTGAGTTAATTCAGAGTGAACAGGTACATAAACACTGTAAATGGTATTTCCAAGAAAATAAACAAGCAGATATATCTGCAAATAATAGCTAATTTACTTAATTTGGTTTTAGATAGTAATTTTAAAAGACCTCTCCTGTTATTATAGTTGACGGATGTGGCTTTAATGAAAGTAACAAACAATGGATTTTTAGGGTTGTTAAAAAATATCAACTTATGTATCAGATTTAGGAATTATAAATGACAAAAATTAAAGTAGCGTTAATTACCGGTGTAACTGGGCAGGATGGTTCTTATCTTGCCGAGCTTTTATTAGAAAAAGGCTATGAAGTACACGGAATCAAGCGCAGAGCTTCATCGCTGAATACAGAGCGTGTTGATCATATTTATCAAGATAACCATGAAAAAAACCAAAAGTTTTTTCTGCATTACGGCGACTTAACTGATTCATCAAACCTGACACGTATTATTAAAGATGTACAACCTGATGAAGTGTATAATCTAGGTGCACAGTCTCATGTTGCTGTTTCTTTTGAATGCCCCGAATATACAGCTGATGTTGATGCTATGGGTACCCTTCGTTTGTTAGAAGCGATTCGTTTTTTGGGCATGGAAAAGAAAACAAAATTTTATCAAGCCTCTACTTCAGAGTTATATGGTGAAGTACAAGAAATTCCACAAAAAGAAACAACACCATTTCACCCCCGTTCACCTTATGCTGTTGCAAAGATGTACGCTTATTGGATAGTGGTTAATTATCGTGAATCATATGGTATGTATGCGTGTAACGGTATTTTATTTAACCATGAGTCACCTCGTCGTGGTGAAACCTTCGTAACACGTAAAATTACCCGTGCAATCGCTAATATTTCACAAGGACTACAAGAGTGTTTGTTTCTAGGGAATATGGACGCCCTCCGTGATTGGGGACATGCAAAAGATTATGTCCGTATGCAATGGATGATGCTACAACAAGAAACTGCTGATGATTTTGTTATTGCAACAGGTAAACAAATCTCGGTACGTGAATTTGTCACTTTATCTGCTAGGGAAGTTGGTATTGAACTGGAATTTACTGGTGAGGGCTTAGATGAGATTGCTACAATAATTTCAATTGAGGGTGATAATGCACCAGCCTTAAACGCAGGAGATGTTATCGTTAAAGTTGACCCTCGGTATTTCCGACCGGCGGAAGTTGAAACGCTATTAGGTGATCCTACTAAAGCAAAAGAGAAGCTTGGTTGGGTTCCACAGATTACAGTTGAGGAAATGTGTGCTGAAATGGTAAAGAATGACTTAAATAAAGCTAAGCAACATGCCATTTTAAAAGATCACGGTTATAACCTTGCGGTAACTCTTGAGAGTTAAATATTAAATTTATCATTGTGTAGATTGAAAGAAGGTAAGGCTATGCTGAGTTAACATGCCAATGCTAACCCTGGATGGCACTAAACGCTTCATTTTTCATTGTGGAAATTGATTTTTAGATGTTAATTTATCAATCACCAGTGGTTTTTGCTTAGAAGATGCTTATGAATATTAAAAAGAAAGTTTTTGTTGCGGGTCATAACGGAATGGTTGGCTCTGCAATCGTTCGTCAGCTAAGTACAGCGGATGATGTTGAGCTAATTACGCGTTCTCGTAAAGAATTAGACTTAACTAACCAACAGGCTGTTATTGATTTTTTTCAAACAGAAAATATCGTTCAAGTCTATTTAGCTGCTGCAAAAGTGGGGGGGATAGTTGCAAATAGTACTTACCCGGCAGATTTTATTTATGAAAACCTAATGATTCAATGTAATATTATTCATAGTGCACATCTAGCGAACATTCAGCAGCTATTATTTTTAGGTTCTTCATGCATATACCCAAAATTAGCAGAGCAGCCGATACTAGAAAATGCCCTACTGACAGGTAAATTAGAAGAAACCAACGAACCCTACGCTATCGCAAAGATTGCAGGTATTAAATTATGTGAGAGTTATAATCGCCAATACGGTAGAGATTACCGTAGTGTAATGCCGACAAACTTATATGGTGCACATGATAATTTTCATCCTGAAAATAGTCATGTTATTCCGGCACTGATTCGTCGATTTCATGAGGCGAAGTTAAATAATGATAAAGAAGTAGTAGCGTGGGGCAGTGGGAAGCCGATGCGGGAGTTTTTATATGTAGATGATATGGCTGGTGCATCAATACATGTAATGAACTTAGATAAATTAACATATGATGAAAATACAGAGCCTATGTTAAGTCATATAAATGTGGGAACTGGAATCGATTGTACAATTCGTGAATTAGTTGAAACAGTTGCTAAGGTTGTTGGGTTTGAAGGTATAATAAAGTTTGATAAAAGCAAACCCGATGGTGCTCCTAGAAAGTTAATGAATGTTGATCGGCTTAAGTATTTAGGTTGGGAATATTCTGTTAATTTAGAGGATGGTTTGAGACTTGCTTATCAGTGGTTTTCTGATAATCAACATAATTATAAAGGTTAATTGTGGTATGAAATTGATACGGTTACTGAATCAATTTAAAAACCATCAAGGAGCCATGAAATATTTAAAAAATACTTCCTGGCTTTTAGCTGAGAAAATATTAAGGTTAACTGTCGGATTGTTTGTTGGGGTATGGGTAGCGAGATACTTAGGCCCTGAAAATTTTGGACTGTTTAGTTATTCCCAAAGCTTTGTTGCTCTTTTTTCAACAATTGCGGTACTAGGGCTTGACGGGATAGTCATAAGGGAGTTAGTTAAGGACATAACTAAAAGAGACAAAATATTAGGCACAGTTTTTATCCTTAAGTTAATTGGGGCTATATTGGCTTTGTTGTTTATTGCTATCGTCATATTTTTTCAATCGAACGACTTGCAAACAACCACTGTTATATTTTTAATCGCATCAGCTACAATTCTCCAAAGTTTTAATGCCATTGATTTTTATTTCCAAAGTCAAGTGTTGAGTAAGTTTGTCGTTTATTGTAATGCTTTTACCCTGTTAACTTCATCTATAATTAAAGTGATTTTAATATTAAATGAAGCTCCACTCATTGCGTTTGCTTACATGACCATATTTGATAGTTTTATATTATCATCTGGCCTGGTATATTTTTATTTTAAGCATAAGTTATCAGTAATGGCGTGGAAGTTTGATCTTAAACTTGCAATTGAACTATTAAAAAGCAGTTGGCCTTTTATGTTAAGTTCAGTGATCGTTACTATTTATATGAAAATTGATCAAGTAATGATAGGTGAAATGTTAGGCAATACTGCTGTAGGCCAATATGCTGCTGCAGCTAGATTAAGTGAGATATGGTATTTTATACCTATGGTTATAGTGTCTTCACTTTTTCCATCACTGATACAAGCTAAAAACAAAAGTAAAAAACTCTATCATAAGAGATTTCAATCCCTGAATGACTTAGTTATATGGCTGGCAATACCGGTTGCTATTATAACTACATACTTAGGGGAATGGATTGTAAATATCCTATATGGCGATCAATATGCTGAAGCTGCGAGCGTTTTAGTAATTCATATCTGGTCTAGTATTTTTGTTTCTATGGCGGTTGTTTCGGGAAAAATATTAATAGCAGATAATTTAGGAAAAAAAGCGCTATTTAGGAATATATTAGGCCTAATTGTAAATTTGTTATTAAATGTGATACTCATTCCTAAATACGGCATTCAAGGCGCGGCTATAGCTACATTAGTCAGTTGGTTTGTTGTGGGGGCGTGCTATGATATTTTTGATAAAGATCTTAGGTATATGTTCTTAATAAAATGTAACTCATTCAATGTTTATCGATTAATAACTAATAGCTATTCGTCAGGTAAACAAAAATATAAATAAGGCAATCTACAAATTGAAAAATATAACAATACTTGATACTTCTGTATCAAGTCAAAATATTGGTGACTATATCATCATGGATTCTGTGAATAGAGAACTAAAGACAATGTTTGCGAATGATATGCACTTTTATTCATTAACCCATGATAAGGTTTCTACAGAAGCGTATAACCTAAATAAAATATCTGATTATTCATTTGTTGGCGGCACGAATCTCTTGTCATCTAATATGAATCGCTTTAACCAATGGAAAATTAACTTAAAAGATACTTTCTTTTTGAAAGATATTATTTTGATGGGCGTAGGATGGTGGCAATATCAACAAAAGCCAAACCTATATACAAGATACCTATATAAAAAGGTGTTAAACAAAGATATTTTGCATTCAGTTCGTGACTCATATACTGAGAGCATGCTCAAAAGTATTGGCATTACTAATGTTATTAATACTGGGTGTATGACTATGTGGAATCTGACTAGCGAACATTGTAGCCAAATTCCGAAAGAAAAAGCTGAAAATGTTGTTTTTACTCTAACTGACTACAATAAAGATTTGTCTCATGATCAAAAGTTAATAGACATTTTAAATAAACACTACAACAAAGTATATTTTTGGCCACAGGGCAGTGGTGATTTACAATATATCCAAAGTTTAAAAAACATAGCAAATATTGAGATAATCGGTGGGAATTTACCATCATTTGACGCTGTTTTGGGAAATACTAATCTAAGCCTAGATTTTATCGGTACGCGTCTCCATGCCGGAGTTAGGGCATTACAGTTTAAACGAAGATGTATTGTTTTGGGCATAGATAATCGAGCTGAAGAAAAAGCAAAAGATTTTAATCTTCATGTTTTATCAAGAAAATATATTGATAGGCTTGAAGAAACTTTAATAAATGATTTTTCTACTGACATAACACTTAACGAAGATAATATAAATAGATGGCGTGAACAATTTTCATGAGATTATTCATCATGACATCATCGTTGTATTTCAGTGACTGAAATTTCTTTATTTAAACAGTATTGAAGATAAAACAGTTCCTTGAATAATGAAAGCGAATACTAATAAATCAATGATGCAGAATTATTGACTAATAAATCTTATAAGAAGTGTATTGCCAATTAAAACACCCGTCTTTTTTCATTAAATTTTTATCAACGAGGGATATTAGTGAAAAAAACGGCCGTTTTAAACAAACAGAATCTAATTAGATTTTTATATAGAAAAAGAAAAGGTAGCAAATGAAAGTTTTATGGATAACTAATACACTATTTCCTGACATCTGTGATGAACTTAATTTACCTCGAAGTGTTGCCGGTGGGTGGATGTATGGACTAGGTTCTGAATTGTCTTCTAAAGATGATGTAGATTTATTGGTTGCAACACCTACAACTAAAGTGAAAAGTCTACAATATATTAAAAAAGGGAATATAACATATTGCCTTATTCCAGGGACGATCTCAGGAAGGTATAACACCAAACTTGAAGATTATTGGTTACAGCTAAATCGAGAAGTTAAACCTGACTTAATCCATATACATGGAACTGAGTATGCGCACGGATTGGCTTTTATTAATAAAAACCCTGAATCTAATTTTGTTGTCTCAATTCAAGGTCTTGTTAAGGAATATTATCATTATTATAATGCAGGCTTAAGTATTACTGAGCTGATAAAGAATTTTACTTTAAAAGATATTATAACGCTTAACCCTCTTGTTATGGGTAAATGGAAGTTTAAAGTACGAGGGGGATTGGAAACTCAATATTTTAAAAAAGTAAGCCATGTTATTGGTAGAACTGACTGGGATTATGTTCATTCTGTAAGTGAAAACCCTAAATTGTCATATCACTTTTGTAATGAGTCACTAAGAGAGTCCTTTTATACCTCAGCTAAGTGGAAATTCAATACCATAGAGAAGCAGACGATTTTTCTTAGTCAAGCTGCATATCCGATAAAGGGCCTACATATGGTATTAAAAGCGTTGGCTATTTTAAAAGATAAATTTCCCTCTATACAGTTGAGAGTTGCTGGAATGAATCTTATTGATTCTGCAAATATTTCAGGATATGGCAAATTAATTAAAAAATTAATAGTGAAGCATGGTTTAATTGAAAATATCACTTTTGTTGGTTTTTTAGATACAGATCAAATGGTCAATGAATACCTTAACGCATCTGTTTTTGTCTGTCCTTCTAGTATAGAAAATAGCCCTAATTCGGTTGGTGAGGCACAAATATTAGGTGTCCCCGTTATAGCTGCTGATGTTGGTGGGGTTTTAAATATGGTAGAACATAATAGTTCAGGTCTTGTATACAGATTCGAAGAATATAAATTATTAGCTCATTATATAGAGAAATTATTCGTTGTTCCCTCTCTGGTTAAAACACTCTCCCATAATGGTATTATCTGTGCCGAAAAACGCCATAATCGTGAAACTAATACCAATAAAACCCTTGAAATATATAATAAGATTTGCAATAGGTAACCTGGCTATGAAGATATTTAGATTATTTCGGGCAGTTAAAAATAAGTTTGTTTACGCTTTTTACACCGTCTTGAACCGGGTGTCATTGCATACCGAGTCTGTCAAATTCTTACCTTGCTTGACCATATTTGGCAGAATATTTATTCGAAATTATGGCGGGATTACATTGGGTCGAAATGTAAAAATCACTTCATCTTTTTCAAAAAACCCAATCGTGAATTCTTTTTTTACATCTTTAGTGACAGAAAAAAATGGGAAAATAACTATAGGTGATAATACTGGGATTTCAAATTCGTTTTTTTACTCTGTTAGCTCTATAACTATTGGTGAAAATGTTCTTATAGGGGCAGGCTGCAAGGTATATGATACGGACTTTCATTCTATAGACCCTAGCGAAAGGATAAAGGTGGGCGATAAAGGCCGATGTAAACCGGTATCAATTGGAGATAATGTATTCATTGGTGCTTCAACTTTTATATTAAAAGGTGCCCAAATAGGCAATGGCAGTGTTATAGGTGCAAACTCTGTGGTTTCAGGGGCTATTCCTGATAATCAAATATGGGCAGGAAACCCTGCAAAGTTTATTTCACATATTAAGTCAGTTGAAAAAAAATCATGATGTTTTCTATTATCACTGTTTGTTTTAATAATCCACAAGAGTTAAATGACACACTAAAAAGCGTTAAAGAACAATCCTTTCCCGATTACGAAATAATCGTTATTAATGGTGGTGATCGAAGTGCTGCCGAGGAGGTTGTCTTAAAGTATGACTCTTTGGTCAATGTATTTATTAGTGAACCTGATAAGGGGATCTATGATGGCATGAATAAAGGCGCCGCTTTAGCTCAGGGGGATTTTGTAATATACCTTAACTCAGGAGATGTATTCTGTAACGAACTTGTATTAAGTAAAGTGGCAGAACAAGTATTGAGTCATCCAGAGGCGAAAATTCTATATGGTTCATCTATTAGTGATTATGGATACAAAAAAGTTTTATGTCAGGCCAAAAATAGTAAGGACTTCCTAAGTGAAAAGTTTTATGAATTAGGTTTCTCACATCAAAGTATATTTGTTGATAGGGTGGTTCTAGGCGATTCCCCCTTTGATTTGACTTACAAAGTTGCTGCAGATTTTAATTATCTATACCCCAAGTTAAGGGAGTACAACGACAAGCTTGTACTTCTTGGTTTTCCTGTTTCTATTTTTGCAACGGGTGGCGTTTCTGACTTGGACAAGACAATATTAAATAAAGAAAAAAAGAAGATTTATTTTCTTAATAACCCTATTAATATTGCAGCAACAGTGCATTTTATAAAACTTATTTTAATGGAAAATATTAAAAAAAGGTTAAGGCCAATTATTAGAAAGGTGAAGTTTTGAAACTTATAAATAAAGTCAATGTGGGGCTGAAAAGTTTGTGCTTACAGGTTTATTACTCATTAATTAATAATTTAAGTAAACGTAAAGTTAGCTTTTCAGAAAGCTCCCATCTTTCTATAAGTTTAACTTCTTATGGCAAGAGAATAAGCAAAGTTTATTTAACCATTGAGTCGATTATAGCTCAATCCGAAATCGATATATTATCTATAACATTGTGGTTGTCTGTTCAAGATATTGACAGGACTAATTTACCGAGTTCTTTATTGCGGCTTGAAAAAAGAGGTGTGAAAATAAAGTTTGTTGATGAAAATATAAAATCATACAAAAAAATTTATTATGAGTATATTCAAAGAAAAGATCATCCAGCAGCAATTATTGTTACAGCTGATGATGATGTATTTTACCCCCAAGGTTGGTTGAAACAGTTATATCTAGGTTTTTTGGAAAACAAACAATTAGTGACTTGTTTTAGGGGGCATTTCATAACGGTAGACTCATCTAATTCGTTCTGTAAGTACAGTGATTGGACAGACGAGTTTCAGCCCGATAAACATGAGTTATTGCAACATAAAGCGTTACTGCCTACCGGTGTTGGTGGTGTTTTGTATCCAATAAGTAGTTTAATGCACTTAGATCAAAACATTGACGACGTTTTAGATAATTGTCCTAATGCCGATGATATTTGGCTTAAATTAATTTGTATCAAGAATGGCTATGGAGCAAAACGTGTTGTAAATCGCAATACACATTTTCTACCTGTTTTATCATTACAGATGAAAGGATTAGAACTTTATAATGTGCTACAAGGAGGGAATGATATTCAGTTTAAAAAATCATCAAACTTCTTTGGCTTAAGTGTCAAAGACTTTAAATAGAATGACAAATGATATTTCGACAACATACCCTTTAGTCATTACCCCTAAATTCTTTCTGTTTTTTTATTTTTTATTTCTATTTGTTCATACATTACATATTGGTGATAATAAAACTTTATTATTTGGCTACATTGTTTCTATTTTTACCTTGTTGCTATATATCGTTTCAAAGCAAGAACTGGATAAGAGAGGAGGATATGTTCTTTTATTTCTTTTTATATCATTTTTTTTATATGTAAGGGTAGATTCCGGCTACATTTTATCGCAATTTAAATATTGGGTTTATTTGGTTCCGCTCTTAATCGCCCCATTTATTTGTCATAATAAGGACTTTAATCTCTTATTATGTAAAGCCTGTAAGCTAACTTTAATCTTTTCAATTTTTTTATTTATACTGGGGGTGGGTATAGATAATGGTTATGGCTTCCCGCGAATGCATGGTTTGTTGAGTGAGCCTTCTGCATTATCTTTTCCTATATCAGTGGTCTTGTTAAATGGAGTATTTTATAAAAAGAGAACATATATTCTCTTAAGTTTTGTTTGCATTCTATTAACAGGATCATTAATGACAATGATTATTACATTATTCTCTTTTCTAATGTATATGTTCATCACTCGTGGTTTGTTCGTAAGAGTTTTATTCATTGGCATTTTTGTCGTCCTGCTACTTGCTCTTTTAATGCTCATAAACTATTTAGCCGAATTAGGTACTTTTCCAACTATATCAAGATTGCAACAAGGACTTATTTTTATACAATCGTTTGGCGCCAGTGGTCACAATCCTAGATTTTTTAGTGTGCTAGAAGTCATCTCTTATATTAACGACACGAATGTTCTCTTCGGTGGAGGAATTAATGGAGCCGAGAAATATATTGAAGTAACAAATAACTTAAGAGATTTAAATTTATGGTTAGAAATGCTTCTTTCATTTGGGGTCGTCGGGACAGGAGCTTTTTTTATTTTTTTATTGTTTTTTGTTTTTTTGAATAAGCGTAAATTTTGTTATCATGATGCTATATTACTCAGTTCAATAACAGTCTATTGTACTTTAAATAGTGCACAGGGCATTGTTTTTCAATCATTATTTTTCATAATACTAATTCAAGTTTTAACAAGGCGTTCATTAAATGGTTACAAAGATAAAAAATTTATATCATAAGGTTAACTCTCCTCTGAGTTTTGTAATTGTGATTCTTCGTTTTTTATATTACCGACTTTATGGTAAGAGTATTTTTGTAAATAATTCGAAGATTTATGGCATAAAAAATATTGAAACAAATGGTGTTCTTCAGATAGGCTTGTTTAAAAATGGCTTAGTGGATAGTTCTGATAAAACATTACTAAGAATTGAAGGGAAATTAATATGTTCAGGTGATGTTCAAATAGCATCAGGATGTCGGATATTAGTTGGAAAAAATGCCGTTGTAACTATAGGAAACAGTTATTTAAATATATTTACTCAAGTTGCTATTTTTCATGGTTTAGATATCGGTGATCATTGTGCGATTAGTTGGAATGTGGAATTTCTTGATGAAGATTTCCACAAGATTAATTATAAAGATAAACGTGCGAAAAAAAATCGAATATTAATTGGTGATCATGTTTGGATTGGTGCTGGTGTTAAAATATTAAAAGGTAGTGTAATACCTAATGGTTGTGTCGTAGCTTCAAATTCAGTTGTATGTAGTACCTTTTTAGAGGAAAATACGTTAATTGCTGGTAACCCCGCTAAAGTTATTAAATCTAATATTCATTGGGAGAAATAACATTTTATTTTTCAAAAATAAACCTCTCGATTTATGCTGGTTTAAAGTCGGTTAGCTCTTTAAATTCAGAGAGTTATTCTTTCTAGAAAATCTATACTTTTACTCACTCAGATATAATTTAAGATAACAGTATTTTACCAGATAAAATTATTTCTGATTAAAATTTAAGGGGCCATTGAGTTTAATTCATAATTATAAGTGAATAATTACATATTATTTCATTAAACGTTTTTCTATTTTTCTAAATAACAAAGGTAACTACCAAGACATGGGTTTAATATCAATTATTACAGCTACTTATAATTCATCTGACACTGTTGAAAAAACTTATCAGTCAATCAGAGAGCAATCTTATACGGAATGGGAATGGCTGATCACCGACGATTGTTCAACAGATAATACCCTTGAAATCATAGAGGGCATTAGTCAAAAAGATTCAAGAGTAAAAGTTTATTCTAACCCTGTTAATTCAGGAGCTGCGGTCTCTAGAAATAATTCACTAAATCATGTTGCTGGCACCTTTATAGCCTTTATTGATAGTGATGATTTATGGCAACCTAATAAACTCGACAAGCAACTTGATTTTATGGGAAATAATATTGATTTTTCTTTTACCGGCTATGGCTTAATCGATGAGCAAGGTTCACAACTTGATAAATTTGTCGATATCAACCAATCAGGAGCTTTTGGTTACCATGATATGTTAAAGAAAAAGGCGACTTTAGGTTGTTCTACGGTAATGCTTCGACGAAATGCATTTACAGATATTTCGATGCCATTATTACGTACTGGCCAAGATTATGCTACTTGGTTAAAGCTATTAAAGTCAGGAAAAGAAGCTCATTTACTAAACGAAGTCCTTACTCATTATCGGATCATGCCAAATTCAATTTCTAGAAATAAATTTAAAAAAGCCAAAAGACAATGGCAAATATATAGAGGTGTAGAAAAACTACCTTTATTAACGTCAGTAATTTGTTTTTACTTTTATGCTTATCGCGCGGTATTTCGTAAATAAATTTAGGGTGCATTATTAAAATAACAGTAATTGGTCTCGGGTATATTTTCTTTTGACTTTAAAATAAGTACGTTGCTGTTAAGTCATTGCACTTGATAATGTAGAGCGTACTAAGTATATCCAAACCAATTAAATATTCAGTGAATTTTTAATCTCTAGATTTTCATCATTTAATTTTTGCTATTTCTTGGCGGACTTTATTTCCCTCAGTTTCCCCGTTGTTCTTATCAATAGTTCAATTTTAAAAGGCTACTAAACCTAATTCTGGCCAGAAGTTAACTCAATAATTCATTTTAATGATCCTTTTTTTCTTTGAAATAACATTATTATTTTGTCTTGTCTTAATATTCGTATAAAATACCATTTCCCCAGATTCTAACTTATTGAGTGCTGTATTTTGCTATTTAGAAAAGATATAAATGGATTAAGAGCTATTGCAGTTATCGCCGTAGTATTATTTCATTTTAATGCCTCTTGGATGCCAGGCGGCTTCGCTGGTGTTGATGTGTTTTTTGTTATTTCAGGTTTTTTAATGACTGGGATAATATTTAGAGGTATAGAGCAAGAAAATTTTTCTATTTTGAGTTTTTATCTAGCTCGTGCCAATAGAATCATTCCCGCTTTAGCTGTGCTTTGTTTTATTCTGCTTATTTTTGGCTGGTTTTACCTCAATCCAATAGATTATAAAGCGCTTGGAAAGCATGCTGTTAGCAGTATAAGCTTTTTATCTAATATTATATATTGGCGGGAGGCGGGCTACTTCGATGCATCTTCACATGAAAAATGGTTACTGCATACTTGGTCATTATCAGTTGAATGGCAATTTTATATAATCTATCCATTGGTACTTGTTGCCATGCGGACGTTTATGTCTTTACAGAAGATGAAAACCACTGTTTTAATTGCAGCTGTATTAGGCTTTATTTTGTGTATTATCGTTACCTACCAATGGCCTGAACCCGCTTACTATTTATTACCTACTAGAGCTTGGGAGATGATGATTGGAGGTGTAGCTTACCTTTACCCTTTTAGACTGCAAGAGAAAAGAAAAAAACTAGTAGAATGGTTCGGTTTTTCCCTAATAATTAGTTCTTACTTGTTAATTTCAAAAGAAAGCCCCTGGCCTGGTTATTTAGCTATATTTCCAGTAATCGGGTCATTCCTCATCATTCAAGCGCAACGTAACGATAGTCTCATTACCAGCAATTCAGTCCTTCAGAAGTTAGGAGGATGGTCATACTCTATTTACCTATGGCATTGGCCGGTTGTTGTTTTTTTAGCATATTTCGAATTGCATGATTTAGCAATTTTTGGTGTTTTAGTTTCAATAATACTCGGTTACTTGAGCTACAGTATGATTGAATCTAATACTTTTTTTAGAACTAGGAAAAAAGCTAGTCTACTGAAAGATATATTTTTATCCAAATCATTATTTTTAGTTTGTATTATCGGGATAACTAGCTCTGTAATTCATATTAAATCAGGCCTGTCAGAGAGAGGGGCATTACAAGGAACCCCCTTTAATCAAGCAGTTCAAGATCAATTGGCTGGACCAATATGGAAGTATACAAATAATCAACTTTGCTTAGAGCGTTATCCATATGACAAACTAAGTGAGTTAAGTTGGTGGTTTTGTATACAAAATAATGATGCTCCGCCAACTATCCTTATTTTAGGCAATAGCTTTGCAAACCAGTTATATCCAGGTTTTATTAAAAATGAAAAACTAGCAAGGCATACCATACTTTCCATAGGGACATGTGGTGTCAACTCAGCACCTGCATCGAAACCCTCTAGTCCTTGTTTTGGCTCAAGGTTAGCAGATCAACAGTTGTTTATTGATGAAATCATTAAAAAAAATAATAGCTTGGAATTAGTTGTTATCGATGGACTGAATCCAGAGATTAATAATGAATCGATTAATGATTTAAAAAACAGAGTAGATTTTATCGAATCTTTGGGGGTTGATGTTATTGTTTTTACTCCTCATATTAAGCCTAAGTTTCACCCTAAATCTTGTTTCAGGATCCCTCTGTTAGAAGGTTTTGGCAAAAAAGATTGCTCATTCAATTTAAGTGAAAGAAATAAAGTATATGAAAACTTCATTCCATTAATAAATGAAATATCAAAAAGTAATCCTGAGGTCATGTTTTTTGAACAAAATGAAGTCTTTTGTCCAGATAATAAGTGCTCATATGTTTTAGATGGTTTGCCGTTACATCGTGATGCTGGTCATACATCAGAATATGCTTCAATTAAACTACATGAGCACTTTACCAAGTGGTTGTTTAATAATTATCCTGCTATTTTTTAGAATGGTGTTGATTTTTTGAGGGCTGAGCTCTATTTCTATTAGGCTCTGGCTTGAATTACTGCTTTCATGATTTGTGAAGTGAACAAGTTTTATTTAATATGTCACTGACGTGGTTTAATGCAACTGTTTGTTTTTTGAGACTAAAATAAATTTGAGTTAAAAAAAACGGAATCAAAATAATAGACAAGGGTAAAGTTATCCCTAAGTTAGTAAAATTAACAATGTTGATTTAGTTTTGTGCTTTCTTACCGTTATGAGGTAAAATTCCCGAATCATTATTACTTAGGTAAAACTGGCCAAATCATGTTATGTCTTGGCTGTAGCTAAAATAAATAATGGGTTTAGATATTAGTCACAAGGTCTTTTTGTGATAAATAAAACTGACACAGCTCAATGATATAAAATCACTGGCCTTAGCGGCAAATATCATGAAGGCTCATATCAAAATAGTACTCTTAATATAAAAGGCACAATATGAAAATAGCTATTGCTGGCACTGGTTACGTCGGCCTCTCAAATGCAATGTTACTTGCTCAACATAATGAAGTTGTAGCTGTAGATATTATTGAAGAAAAAATAAATTTACTTAATCAACAAAAATCACCTATTGCTGATGTTGAAATTGAGGAGTTTTTATCCAATAAAAAACTTAATTTTATCGCGACATTAGATAAAGAGTTAGCCTATTCAGGTGCAGATTTTGTCGTCATTGCAACACCGACAGATTATGACGTTGAAACTAATTACTTTAATACCTCGTCAGTTGAAGCTGTTATTGAAACCGTTTTATCTATTAACCCAACTGCAATTATGATCATTAAATCGACTGTACCTGTTGGTTATACTCAAAGTGTAAAAGAAAAGTTTAATTGCGAAAATATAATATTCTCTCCTGAATTTTTACGTGAAGGCAGGGCATTGCACGATAACCTTTATCCATCGCGTATTATAGTCGGGGAGAGAAGTGAGCGCGCTAAAGTATTTGCCAATTTATTAGCTCAAGGTGCGATAAAACAAGACATTGAAATTCTATTTACCGACTCTACTGAGGCTGAAGCGGTAAAATTATTCTCTAATACTTACCTTGCCATGCGTGTCGCATATTTTAATGAGCTAGACAGTTATGCTGAATCACATGGTCTAAACTCTAAACAAGTTATTGAAGGAGTCAGCTTAGATCCCCGTATTGGCAATCATTATAACAACCCATCTTTTGGTTATGGTGGTTACTGCTTACCAAAAGATACCAAACAGCTTTTAGCCAACTATCAAGATGTACCTAATAACCTTGTTCGTGCCATAGTTGAGGCAAATAGCACTCGCAAAGACTTTATTGCGAACTCAATTATCAAGCGCAACCCTGAGCGTGTTGGTATATATCGACTTATTATGAAAGCAGGCTCAGATAACTTTAGAGCATCTTCCATTCAAGGTATTATGAAACGCTTAAAAGGTAAAGGTATTGAAGTTGTTGTCTATGAGCCGGAGCTCGATGATGATGAATTTTTTCATTCTAAAGTCATTAAAAATTTAGCTGAGTTTAAACAATCTTGTGATGTCATTGTTTCTAATAGAATGGTTGATGAAATTCAAGATGTTAAAGAGAAAGTTTATACTCGAGATTTATTTGGTTCAGATTAAGCAAGTTCGTCATGTACCTCGTCGCTGGTATAATGGATAAGTGATCATTAACCTCCCAATGATATTTTAATCGGCTATCTAAGCCATACTCAACCAGTGCTAGTTATTCTTGGTTAACACTGGTTACAATATATAATAAGACGGTATCCACAGCACTTTAGCTTCAATACACGAGTTATTTAACGCCATTCTATTTTTGAACCTTTACATAACCATATTCCCGATAAAGTACACCGCAACTCTTCACTTTGTTGGATTCAACATTCTTTGCTAAAAAAAACAATAAAAAAAAGGTCATAATGAATATGACCTTTTTTATTTATTATCATTACAACAGGACTAAGTTCTATTGATTATTCGTGCCGGTAGATTTTTGTACGTCACTATTCATCTTATCAGCTAAAGGAAAGCTATATAAATCTAAGATTTTATTTTTGAACTCGTCAATTTCACTGACATCTTTAATGACTCTAGAGGTAATTAGCATGATTAATTCAGAGCGAGTATATTTGTCAGACTCTGAACTAAACAACTTGCCAATAATAGGAATTGAACCTAGAATCGGTACCTGATTACCGGTACCATCAAGATCTTCACGAATAAGGCCGCCTAAGGCAACCGTTTGCCCATCAGCACTGTATATATCTGTGGTAATGGTTCTGTTGGTTATTGTCGGTGTGGCTACTTCAAAGCCTTCAGTCGCTTTCGCTGCGCTGCTACTCATCGATATTTTTAAGTTAATTAATCCTTTAGCATTTATTGTCGGCGTAACTGAAACTTGAATACCTGTGGTGACGTATTGTACTGAATTGGTCACCTTATCGGTATCGCTGGTACTGGTTTGAGTAATAGTAGGAACTTGATCACCGGCATTAATATTTGCAGACTCGCCATCCCTAACAATTAAAAAAGGTTTGGCCAGCACTCTCACTTTAGTTTGTTTTTCCAAGAAAGACATAGCAACTCGCCAATCACCGCTGATTGCTGAAAGATCAAAACTACCGGCAGAGCTTTTAAAGTTTGCATTTAGCAAGCTGTCACCGCCTGTATGTCCTTCAGAGTTATAAAACCAATCAATGCCTGAGGCAACATTATCAGACAAGGTTACTTCGGCAATAACAATATCAAGAATAACTTGGCCGGGTAATTGGTCAAGTTTTTCCATTAACATCATTACTTTTCTATATTTATCAGCGGTGGTATAAAAAATCAGCGCATTT
>JALJPB010000025.1 GCA_022969175.1 Colwellia sp.
ATAGAAATAACGTCACCTGGAATGCCAATGACTCTTTTGACCAGTTTTTTATCTGAGACTACCGAATCAAAAATAATGATATCACTTCGTGCAGGGTCAGCGATTTTAACGAGTGAGATATGAGTAAAGGGTAGACGTAAATCATAGGCCATTTTATTAACAAAAATTCTGTCACCTTCAACGATTGTTGGTTTCATTGAGCCCGTTGGCACTTCATTCCAATCGGCAACGGCACTTCTAAATACCAACATTAAGCTAATAAATAAAAAAAATAATTTATTGTTTTTCCAGAATTCTTGTAATTTTTTTGTCATTGTTCAATCCTTGTTTTTAATTAAGAATAATAAATTCTAGAACAGTAGATACCAAAAATGAGCATTTGTTCAATTATAGATGTATCAAGCTGTTTCAACATTTTAAATTGCTTAGATTTTAGCTACTCATTAGATTAAACTATATTATCCGAAATATATTTTAACCTTTGTAAAAACCCCGAGTAACGTATGAGTGAAGATAAAAAACAACAAGAATCAAATCTAATTCAGGTATTTAAAAGGCTATTAAAAGAACAATGTTATGGTTCACAGGGTCAGCTTGCCGATGCTTTAGCTGAGCAAGGTTTTAATAATATGTCGCAAGCCAAAATATCACGGCTACTATCAAAATTAGGCGCAGTAAAAATGCGCAATACTAACAGTCAAATTGTTTATATTTTACCTGATGAGCTAGCTATACCAAAATCTAAACAATCTATTGAGTCGGTGATAATAGGTATTAAGCATAACGGAATGCAAATTATTCTAAAAACAGGCATCGGTGGTGCGCCATTAATTTCCCGTATGCTGGATAGTTTAGGTGAGCCGGTAGGGATTTTAGGCACACTTGCTGGGGATGATACAATTTTTATTGCACCAACGGAAATAGATCGTATTGATGAAATAACGCAATCGATCAGAGATTTACTGGATATTAGAAAAGATTAATTCTAATTGTACTTACTTATCATCAGGTTATTTTAAGTGTCATATATTGTCATATGACACTTAGATGACTGTCATCACACTGACGTCGTATCAACCGCCATCTACTGATTAACTAGCATCACTTTTATTAACCAAGAGATAACTATGAATAACGAGAATAATGACTCAGTTAAAATTGATGATAGTGTTAACTATAAAACAGGCTATAACTTTGAGTTTTCACAAGGAGAAAATATTATCAGGGCTTTTGGCTCTGCTAAGTCAGGTAAAGAACAGGTGTTTTTTAATGATGCACTTATGGCTGAAAAACGTTCCTTTGGCCTAAAATCTTGTTTAAGCTTTCAATCAACTGACTATCGTTATGAAGTGGAGTTTCATATTGCTAATATTTTTACAGGAGAATTACATTGCACATTGATTAGAGATGGTGTTCATGTACAAACATTGAAACAATCACTTGCTAAAAAGTATCAACTTAATGGTAAAACTAAATTATTATTTTTGATTTCTCAAGGTTTCTTTGCTGGCTTTATTTTAGTGATGGCAATTGATTATTTTTTTAATGTGTTTGGCAAGTAATTATGAACGTTAACGCCCAAAAAATTAAAAATTTAAGAACCCAAAAGAGCTGGACTCAACAGCATTTGGCTGACGTATGTGGCATTAGTTTACGAACAGTGCAGCGTGTCGAACGTTACGGTAATGCTTCAAATGAAACACTGATGAGCTTAGCTTCCGTTTTTGAAATACAGCAAAGTGAAATATATATTCCTGATGAGCCACTTGAAGTGATAACCAGTGTTATAACTCTTGATAAAAAAGCACAGCTTAAACTTATGGCCATGTCTGCTTTTTTTGGGATGTCGTTTGGTGCTTTTGTGATGTTCGCTGTAATGACTATAAGATAATCATTAGTTATTATAATCCAGATCGTTTCATGGAATGAGTCTTTATAGAAGACTCATCGAAAATGTCGAAAACCGTTGAGCAAGAAAATTGATGATACAAATTCAACCTACCAATATTGTACAATTTATTTTTGTCTTCCAGATGATTTTTGGCAGCTTTCTGATATGGAAAAATGTTCGTTATCGGGGCTTGTGTTATTTATTGATACTTGCAGCATGTTCTATGGTATTTAACTTATTGGAAGAAGTGGTAAATACCAGAGAATGGTACCTTATAACTCCTATTTTTCTCCTTGGTAAAGGGCCACTGTTTTATTTGTTTGTCTACCATTTAATTTACCCTGAAAAACTATTGAACAATAAGCGCTTTATTCATCTCTTGCCCTTGTTAATTGCTTTACCGTTTACTCAGTGGACTCAACTGGTGATTGGCTTAGGTACATTAAGCCAGTTAATTTATGCTTATCTATCGATACAATTAATTTTTGCCTATCACAGAGCCTCTTTTTCAATGCGTTCAGATGCGGATTCTCTGCAGCTTTTTTGGTTGGTCAAGGTTCTCATTGCTTTTCTTGTTGTGGGGGCATTGGATTTAATTAGATTAAACCTACAGCCTTACATTGCATTAGAATTAAATTTGGCCGGGCAGTTATTTGAGAACTCGGCCATTTTATTGTTATTTAGTTTCCTTATTTATAAAGCGGTACAACATCCTAAATTATTTAATGGCATGAGTGATTTTGAATTCTTAAATGATAATAATAATAATAAAAAGCAGTCAGTGCCAGAAAATGAAGCATTAACACAATCAATTTTCAATAGTTTAGAAAAACTCATAAGGGAAAAATCACTGCATTATAAACCTCGTTTATCATTGAATGATCTTGCTCAAGAGACAGGTTTACATACTAGAGAAATATCACAAGCTATTAATCAGAGTGCAGACTGTAGCTTTTGTGATTATATTAACAAATTAAGAGTTGAGAGCTTAAAGAGTAAATTGTTAAGCAATAAGGACAGTAAAATTGCCATTCTAGATATGGCTTTTGATGTCGGATTTAATTCTAAATCGAGCTTTAATTTAATTTTTAAGAGAGAAACCGGCGTTACCCCTACACAATTCATAAAAATAAATAACCAAAAAATTAATTGATAGTTTTTTATTGTTTACTCTTAAAGTGCATTATCACGATCTGGGACGACTTTTAAGTTAGTTGCTATACATTATTGTTTATCATTTATAGCAACTAATTAACTGAAGAAATTTCATGAGTCACCAGCAATTTTATCAACGAATAAAATCAACTTTTAGCATAGTATTTATCTTCGCCTTATTGATGTCGACATTAATATTAACTTCGATATTTCTATTGGATTATATCAAGCCTAATGGACTAATGGCCGTCGACAATAAAGATACACTTATTATTAATAACGTTAATATTGTCTCGGTAATCACCAATCAAATAGTTAAAAACCGCCAACTTGTGATTAACAAAGGCATAATTACCGCTATTAGTGAGACAAACTCCCCTATTACAAGCATAGCGCGAGTTATTGATGGTAAAGGAGCCTATGTTACACCTGGGTTATTTGATATGCATGTGCATTTGTATGATCGAAAATACTTAATGCTCAACCTTGCTTATGGTGTTACCAGCGTGCGTAATTTAAATGGAAAAAAAATGCATCTAAGGTGGAAGCAGGAACTACAAAACGATGAGTGGTTAGGCAGTAACATGTATGTCAGTTCTCCTATATTGGCAGGTGTCGGGACACATGTCTTAAATCAGCAAGTTTTATCACCGAAAGAGGGAAGGCAGCAG
This sequence comes from Colwellia sp., assembly GCA_022969175.1. Taxonomy (GTDB): domain Bacteria; phylum Pseudomonadota; class Gammaproteobacteria; order Enterobacterales; family Alteromonadaceae; genus JALJPB01. The sequence continues at coordinate 3,718 of JALJPB010000025.1, forward strand.
GTTAGAGAAGCACAATCCAAGGGTTATGATCTCATTAAAATGTATGGTTATTTATCTGCTGATATTTTTGAAGCAATAATTGATGAAGCCAAAAATATCAATATTGCAGTAGCAAAACATGGACCTCATCCTGCGAAAGGTGCTGACTGGAGTAACTTAAAAGACTTGCAATCTTTAGAGCATGTTGAAGATATATTTCAAGGGCCACTCAATTATCAATTTGATCATAACAAGCTACAATTAATCGCTAAAAAGATAAAAGCGCTTAATGTACCTATTGTACCGACCTTAGAAACTTTTAAGCATTTAACCGAGCTGAGCAAGAATAAAGATAATTTTATCAATACCTTAAGCTTAGATTATTTAAACCCGCTTCATTATGATATTGAAAGTCGTTTTACTGTTAATCGTTGGCTCAAAGATACCAGCCAGCAAAGTGCCTATCATGTAAAAAAGTTACAATTTTTATTAGAGATAGTGAAGGCGCTCAATGACCACCAAGTTAAGATATTGGTAGGCTCAGATGCGGGTACTATGTATACCTTATCAGGCATTGCTACCCATAATGAAATGCAGTTATTAAAACAATCAGGATTATCAAATTTTGAGGTATTAAAAGCGGCCACGATCAATGCAGCACAAGCACTAGAAATAGACCATGAGTATGGCAGCGTAGATGTTGGAAAGGTTGCTGATTTGATATTAGTAACCAATAACCCCCTTGACGATATTGGCCGTCTTAAAAGTCCTTTTGCCGTTATTAAAAATGGTCAGTGGCTTGATGAAGCTAAACTTAAAGCACTTAAGATCTCAGCTAAGGATAACGACAACTATTTTTGGAGTTTTATAAATTTAGTTGAAGATCTGTTAACCAGGGCTATTTTTTAATAAAGTACTTATGTAAATAATAGCTACAATAATAAACCCAACTTAATCAAAATAGGATTTGTATGTTTAAAGTTAGTATTTTATTTTTAATCGTTTCACTGATGTTTTCTTCTTCCGCGTTTGCCACTGAACGTGAAGATGTTTTGACAGTCGTTGATTATTTTTATAAAGGGGATCATCAAGGCAGTAAAAAATATCGTCAACTCTCTCTGCATCCCATTGGTGCTTATCGTTATGTTAATTCGAAAGGCGAATATAAAGAGTACAAATTTACCTTTTCAGAAGGTAATGCTGATAAGTCTTATCAAGAAGAGCTATTAAGCATTGATGTATATGAAAATGTTGCACTTGTACGTTTAAGGTTAGCATTTAAAGATAAAGCGGAAACTGAGTATAAACTAATGACCTTACATAAATCATCTAAGGGTTGGTTAATTACCAGTATTTCATGGGGCATGGGCATAACTATTTTATAAAGAGCTTAGTATTAAATAACAGTTAAATAACAGTTAACTCAGCACCAAAATAATTACATCCATGACTTTTTGGTGCTTTGAGCTTGAAAAAGTGTTTCGTTCGCCAATGAAATCCCGATATTTTCATTAATGTATGGTAATGATTGCATACCTGCAGCAAGCACAAAATTAATAGAGCAAAGCTGATGACGTTTTAAAAACCAGCTTTGTTTATATTGAACTTGCTGGGTTTTGTAGGTGGGAAAGCAATAATAATCAACGCCCAAATAACCTTTGCGGATATAAGTATAATTTTCATCACTCGCATAACCCCAACGATACCAACGCATAAAAATGAGCATGCTTAAAAATAAATATAATGCTAATACTGCCGTTATTAACACTGCTTGATTGGCAATAATAAAAAGTAGAGCAAGTACAGAAAATAAAGGCGTTAATATAAATCCTAGATTTTTAAGTAAAAATCGCTTGCTGATCTTTTGGTAAGTTATCGTCATCATTTGATTTTCTGGATAAACGTCGTTAACTAATTTATCGCATTCATCAGGTTTTATTGAAGGGACAATTATTTTATCATTTTGAGCGTTCATCTGACTTTGGTTGACAGAAACATTGATTTGCTCAAACTTTAAATTTATTCGTTTAAGCAAAACATCTAACCAGTCTTGCTGCCTTATAACCATTTGCAGGCGAGATAAGCGCATGGTCACTTCATGTTTGGTAAATAAACCACTGCGACGAATATAGCGATCTTCTAACTTGCTTAAAGTATATTGGTAAAAAGTGAGAATAGAGCCTGCTATTGAAAATAGTGAAATGATAAATAAAAAGATGAATGTCAGTGTTAATGCGTAAAGTGTTATCTGCCAAATAGGCATGTCAGCAATGGTCAATAACTGTTGGATATCAATGCCCATGTTCTGGAAAAATACGACAATATAATTGCTAAAGTCATCAAAAAATGGTGCTAAACCGCCAAGAAAAATCCAGATACGGTTATTAGTTAAGCCATGAATTATAAGATCGGTTATTGAGCGAGTATTGATTATTTCTTCTGTTGGTCTGTTTTGATTATCTAAAAGTTGGTCAACAGTTTCATTGGAATCACTGTTCTCTGTGCTACCACTAGTTTGTGCCAAATGTTGTGCTAATATTTTAGCTTTTAGTTGTTCGGCAAAATCAGTTTTTAGGGCTACTATTTTTGCTTCTTGTTTTGCTGAACCTGCGGTATCAAGTTGTAAGCAAGTATAATTAAACCACCGATAGTATAACGGTTGTTCTAACTTTACATTTTGGATACGAGCAAAAGGCAAGTTAATGTGTTTTTTAGAGATAACTCCTGAACGAATTTCAATGTGATCATCTTTAAGACGATATTGAAAAAAATAAAAGCTCAAAAATGTACCCAGCATTAGAAAAACTACTAGCGCAACAATAACAGGAAGCCATAATGTTGGATTTTCCATAATAAAATCAGAGCCGAAGTAAAGTGCCGGTAAAAACACGACAATATTGCTTAACAGACCTTTGATAAAGCTTGCGATAAAATAAAGGATAGCGATAGGCGAAATTCGTTGCCAATGTGGCAAGGACTCTTCAGCATCCATGTCAAAATCAGTTTTTTCAGTTTCTATCATTGTTTGTATCCCACCGATGGCCTAGGTATTACTTATCGTTTTGTGATCAAGAATAAATTGTCTCATCGACTCGGCATCTTCTAGTAATAATCCTGGAATTTCAAAGGTATGAGCTGCGCCACCAGCACTAAAGAGCTGTAAACAGGCTAAACCAAATTTACGTTCTAGCGGGCCTCGTTTTAGTTCTACATGTTGGATACGTAAAATAGGTTGAGTCACCGTTTTTTGAAAAATAACCCCACAACGATAAGTGATATCTTGCTCACGCAAGGCAAAATATTTTTTCTTATCGGCAATGACAATATACAAGTAACGGAGTATTCCTATTAGCCCGATAGCTAAAATTAAATAACTGATAGTATTAAGTGCTTGGCTTGGTAATGGAAAGAACTGTTGTTTTTGGCAAAGAAATAATATTAATAGAATAGTAGCCGTTGAAAACAAATTGAACCGTCTTCTCATTTTTAGGTAAATGGGGGCTAAAGGTTGATAGATTAAATGCTCAATTGAGGGAAGCTGTTCATTAATCATCGGCTTATTGGATAACTCTTGGGCTTCTTGCGAAGTATTTTCGTCTTTAACCGTTTCATGTGAAGCCATAGTATCCCTTTATTATAATAATATTTTAGCTATAGCTTAACAGAGTAGATAGTGAAATTCATAACAAGGATTTATCAACTAGCTATGAAATAATTAAGCTTCCTTTACTACAATAGATAAATGATGGAAGTGATTAGCATTGCAAATTTAATTATTGATCTTATATTATAGAGAGTATAAAAGTGTCCATAACCTGACAAAATCATGAAAGATAAAATAGCAGCTAAACCTTTTATTAGGTCGTTAAATAAACCCACTGTTATTGCCATTAGCGGTGCATCTGGTTGTGGTAAAACTACATTGGTAAAACAACTTGCCAAACGCTTTGAGTGCCCATATTTATTATTTGATGATTATATTGATAAAGAGTCATATCCTATTAATATGGAAGCTTGGTATCACCAAGGTGCTAATGTTTCACTGATTAAAACAACGAGATTTATCGATGCAATTACCGCGGCATTAAACTTTTTCCATGATGATAAATACCTATTTATTGAAGAGCCTTTTGGCAGACAACGAGATTCTCTTGCATTGTTAATCGATACTGTTGTGTTATTAGACATGCCACAAGAGTTATGCCTTGAAAGAGTTATTCAAAGAAATAAGCTTAATGGAGGAGATAACTTCAATTTAGCCAGTTACTTAAAAAAGTATAACGACTATTTTAAAGATATTTATGTCAATGCCGTTACTCAAGTACGTAATAATTGTGATCTGGTTTTGGATGAAGAATTGGCCCCTCTTGAGCTCACAGAAAAAACTAGCCAGTGGTTGCAGCGTCATGAAACTTTTTAAATTCACGATACTTATGCTACACCTTATAATGTTCTCCGTCATGGCTACCGCTCAAACGATAGAATTGTATGGTGAAGATAACTACCCTCCTTTTTCGAATAAACAAAAAAATGGTTTATCTCACCAAGTGATTCAAGCAGCTTATAATGCAGTTGGCATCGATGTTGACTTTATTGCCATGCCGTTTGCCCGAATAGTTAAAATGTTAGATAACAACAAAGCACTTGGAGGGTTTAATGTCATTAAAACAAGCCAAGATAAAAACAAATACTTATTTTCAAAATTTCCGATATATACAGTTAAGACCTATTTTTATTATTTAAAGAGTAAACCTTTGCAAGTTAGTAAGTTAAGTGATTTAAATGACCCTTCTCTTATTGTTGGTGAGGTCAGAGGGTTTATGTACGAAAAAGAGTATTTAGACCTAACATTTTCTCGTTATCAAGTAGGAACCGAAGAACAATTAGTTGCCTTGCTTACTTTGGGTAGAATTGATGCTGCTTATATTACTCGTGAAGTTGAACTTTATTATCGAAGAAAGCTCAATATTGACGATGATAAAATAGATTTTTTGCCAGACATTGGTGTTTACCAAGTTCCGTTACATTTGGCCTTTAACAAAAAACATCCAGATGCACAACAAAATGCCCAAGCATTTAATGACGGCATGGCGATAATAAAAAGCAATGGTGTATATTCAGAAATAATAAAGGTGTTTAATCGCGAGCTCAGCCAAAAGAGTCATTAACATTACAAAACAAATGTTTAAATAATTCATCATTAGTGAATTATTTTCTTTTTAATTACTTTTATTTAATAGACTTTCCTTTTTGCATGTTATGCATATAATCATGTTAGTTTAAAATTTTGGTTCTAAAACCTTTATTTTAAAACATTTATTCCAAAAACATAGCAAGGAATGTTCATGATAGTTCTACTTAGGTTGTTGATTACTTCAACTTTACTTTTATCTTTTAACTCATTTGCAAATGATAAACCTAATATTATTTATCTTTTAGTAGATAACTGGGGCTGGGGAGATTTAAGCATTCAGGGCAGTACCATTCAAACTCCTAATATTGATGATTTTGCTAATCAAGGATTACGGTTAACGAATTTTAATGTGCAAAACCAATGCACGCCAACGCGTTCTGCGTTACATACTGGGCGTTTACCTATCAGAACGGGTAATCAAAAAGTGCCTGCACCTGGAGAGCCCGATGGTTTAGCTTATTGGGAATATACCTTGCCAGAACTACTTTCTGATGCGGGTTATCATACCTCTTTATTTGGTAAGTGGCATGTTGGCGCTAGCATTAAAAAACTACCTAATTACCAAGGTTATGACTACTTTTGGGGGACACAAGAAGGTACTAATGCTGCTGGTTATACCTCTACTCCCCAGTGGGATCCTACGGTAGCAAGTACGCCTTACATTTATGAAGGTGTAAAAGGTAAGGATGCTAAAAAAGTTAAAATTTTTGATATCGCCGCTAAAGTTAATTTAGACAATGAAATAACAGAACGTGCAATTGAAAACATTAAAAAGCAGGCAAAAAACGGCAAACCTTTCTTTAGTTTTATTGCCTTTACCCATTTTCACCCACCCTACACTGTTCATGATGACTTTAAGAATGCATCAAAGTCTGGAATATACGCGGATACTCAGATGGAAGTTGATTTTAATATCGGTAGAGTATTAAAGGCAATTGATAAGGCCGGTATAGCTAAAAATACCATTGTTATTTTAACCGGTGATAACGGCGCGGGGAATTTCCCCCAAGGTAGCTCACTTGCTGCGGGTGAAGATGGTGGTGGCGGTTCAAATGGACCTTGGCGTGGCGGTTTAAGTACTGCTTATGAAGGAGGGTTAAGAACCCCTGCAATGATTCGCTATCCGGATAAAATTAAAGCGGGTCGGGTATCAGATGAAATTGTCGGTGATATTGATATGTATAATACCATTGCAAGCTTTGCCGGAGCTGACAAGCTTGTACCATCAGACAGACCTATTGATGGCGTGAATCAAAAAGATTTCTTTTTAGGTAAAAAAGAACAATCCAATCGTGATCACTTTATTGTATTTGTTGGTGATGATTTATTTGCTATTAAATGGCGAAACATAAAAATGCACTTTATGGCCACTGAATCGACACATTCTGCGGCAATAACTAAGTTCACTTTTCCACAGGTGTACGATATTAAAAATGATCCTAAAGAAGCTTATGAGTTATGGGGTAATAAGGGTTATGTTCATGCGTGGTTAATGGAGCCTATTATGAAAAAAATAGTGCAATTAAAAACCAGTATGGCCAAATACCCTAATATTAAACCGGGGGAAGAATTTCAAGGGTATGATCAGTAACTTGAAACGTTAACTTATCCTTATTTTACTTTCTTTGCATAACGGCGCTTTTTATAAGGCGCCTTTTTAGTGGCTGTGGATAAACCTTTTAGTTGAGTAGGTAAGTGCTCGCTCGCTATCTGAATTACGTTGTGTAAGGTCTCTACCAGTGGTGTCATAAAATTTTGATAACTGCTTTGTTTTTCACTAATGGCATTTAGGGTTGCTTCCCATTGCGCGGTCATATCAGGTTTTGTCGCAATATCAGGCAGCGCTGCAATCAGTCCTTTGCCAACGTCGGTGGCATGAATTTGTTTACCTTGGCGAATTAAAAATCCTCGATTAAATAAAAGATCAATAATGCCTGCTCGTGTTGCCTCTGTGCCTAAACCATCGGTCTCTTTTAATATTTTTTTAATGTTATTATCACTAACAAATCGGCTTATGCCGGTCATAGCGGCTAACAAAGTTGCATCGGTAAAGTATTGAGGCGCTAGGGTTGTTTTTTCAATAAGCTCTCCGTGCTGGCAATGTAGTTTATCGCCAGTTTTAAGCTGCGGCAGGTGCTGTTCGGTAAGTGACTTCTCGGTCAGTGATGGGTCAGTATCTAGGTTATTTTTTTCTAGCGCTGATTTTTTATTAGCGCCATTAAATAAAACTTTCCAACCACTATCCACAGGGCTTTTAGCATTCGCTTTAAATAAACCACCAGCAACATCAATTTCAATATTGGTTTGATAGTAAAGATAGGGAGGGTAGAATTGAGCCAAGTACTGACGAACAATAAGTTGATAAACATTACTTTCAAAAGGGTTGAGCTTTACTTTTAATGATGATTTTTCTGTTGGGATAATCGCGTGATGAGCACTTACTTTTTTATCATTCCATGCGCTGCTTTTTATCTTGCTATCAGCCCCTTTGGCGGCAGTAGCAATGCTTGAACTGCCAGATGACAACATCTGAATAATACTGGGGGCTTGCTTGAAGTGATCGTTAGGCAAAAACCGGCAATCACTGCGAGGGTAGGTGATTAATTTGTGTTTTTCATAAAGTGACTGACAAACGTCCAATACCAGCTTTGCGTTCATTGAAAAGCGTTTAGCAGCATCTATTTGCAATGATGATAAATTATAAGGTAGTGGCGCAAATTGTTTCTTTTGCTGGTATTTTGCTGATGTTACTTTACCTGGTTGGTTGTTAATGCGGCTGATGACATTCTCAGCGAGACTCTTAATTAAAACTCTATTTTCATCATCCATGTAAGGTTTGCACTGCTTACTGGGTTGCCATTTAGCGATGAAGGTTTCGTTATTACTTGTTTGCAGGTGAGCATAGACCTGATAAAAGGGTTTTGACTGAAAGTTATCAATATCAAGGCCACGTTGAACAACTAAACCTAACAAAGGTGTTTGTACTCTCCCAACCGATAATACTCCTTTAAATCCTATTTTTTGTCCTTGTAGGGTGTAGGCTCGGGTTAAGTTGATGCCATACAGCCAGTCTGCACGTGAGCGAGCAAGTGCTGATATCGACAATGGCATAAACTCACTATTAGGTTTAAGGTTTTCCAGTGCCCGTTTAACTGCTGGACTATTTAGATCACTGATCAATAATCTTTGAATCTTGGCTTTTTTAGTTTTACTGACGTTAAGAAAGTCGATAACTTCGTCGACTAACAATTGTCCTTCTCTGTCAGGATCGCCAGCATGAACAATTTCATCCGCTTGCTTGACTAACTTTCTAATGACGGCTAATTGTGCTTTAGTTTGGCTTTTAGCTTTTAACAGCCATTGCTTAGGTAAAATAGGTAAGTGGTCAAATTGCCATTTTTTGTATTTTTCATCATAAGCTTCTGGTTGAGCTTGCTCAAGAATATGACCTATGCACCATGTCACTTTATCGCCATTAGGTAAATCAATATAGCCTTGTTGATTTTTTTGCGGTTTAGGCAGGGCGGCTGCTATTGCTCGACCTAAACTGGGTTTTTCAGCTATGTATAATTTCATTTAATGGTTTTAATATTATTGGATAAGTGATGTCTTTAAGATAATATATTTTAACTGTTAGTTTGTACAGTTATGATGAGCAGCTCAATAAAATTAAGCTTTTGTACCGTTAAAATTAGCTGTTATTGATGGGTTTTTGTACAGTTGCTGTTTTTATCTTCAGTTAGTATTGTTGATTATTGCCACTAATATAAAGCGAATGAAATTACCAATAAAGGTGAGAATGATCAGTAGAGCATTATGGCGTAGAATTTAGTTTTATTTTCTTTGGCGAGGGAGTTATTGATATAGCACTATGAACTTATTTTAACTATTAATGTCTATTAAAAACCTCGCTTATTTTTATAGATGTTTATTTGTGCTAAAAGGAAATTACACAGGCCTGATTATTTCAGTAGCGCTTCATGGCGTTGCCGTTTTATTTTTATTTTTTATGTCATTAGATGTCAAAGTTGTTCAAAGTCAAAAAAATGAAGTTCAAGCCATTAAAAGCTATCTTTATATAGCGCCAAAACCTAATACTGAAGAACAAGTAGAACAAGTAGAACAAGTAGAACAAGTAGAACAAGTAGAACAAGTAGAACAAGTAGAACAAGTAGAACAAGTAGAACAAGTAGAACAAGTAGAACAAGTAGAAATCAAGCAAATGGCATCGGACGAGCAGCTAACTGCAACTGACAATAAACTTAAGTCATCAGCAAAAATCATTTCAAAGCAAATAACTTCTTTTTCAGCAGCTGATTCATTAGCTAGATTAAAAGCTAAAATGTCAGATATTAATTCGACAGAAAGTGGTGTAGGGCATTATCAAGAATACGTGGCCGCTAAAAACTCTATCACCCCATCAATTGCTTCACTTAAAGAAAAGCCATTTTTAAAACCTGTTGAAGTGGATTGTAATAATAGCTTCAATGTAGGAATTCTTGTGATTAGTGGCCTATTTGGCGGGCGTATTGTTTGTAATAGACAACCTAAATTAGATCGCTATATTAAAGCGCGATTAGTCGACAAACAGCCACTTAATAAGCAATAGAGGTTAGTCCAAAATATTGCATCAACGCGAATTTATAAGGAAAGTAAATGTATTTAGCACAGTTAAACATAGCTCAAACCCTAGCACCCATTGAAGATGTATTGATGAAAGAGTTTGTTGATAATCTTGAACCGATAAATCAACTAGCTGAGCAAAGCCAAGGTTTTATTTGGCGGTTACAAGATGAAGCAGGAGATGCTACACATATCCGTATTTTTGATGATCCATCAATTATTGCTAATATGTCAGTTTGGCAAGATGTTGAATCATTAAAAGCCTTTATCTTTAAAACTCATCACATAAACTTCCTTAAAAGAAAACGAGAATGGTTCGAAAAAATGCCTGAAGAAAACCATGTCATGTGGTGGGTTGAAGAAGGGCATACTCCAACTCTTGAAGAGGCCAAAGAACGGCTGATCCATTTAAGGCAGCATGCAGATTCACCTTTCGCTTTTAGTTTTAAAAAGTGTTTTGACGCTATTTAAGTAAACCAACTGATGATAGTAGATAATATATTAATACAAGATGCTTTTTATTGATGTAACGGTACTATGTTGATAACTTCTAACAATATTTATCAACGTCATTATCGATAAATAAGAGCAGAATGTTTATTATTTTCATTGGCTTAAAGTTTGATTTTCCCTTTTTGTTATTATACTATTTTATAGCTTTCATCATTTTGTAACAAAATATAATAGGGAAATAATAATGATATATAGAGTTATTTTGACTGTAATAGTTTTTATTGTCAGTTTTCAAACCATAGCAAGTAAGCCTGCTCAAATACCAGTATCTAGTTTTAATCAAATGCCCGTTGTTCAACAACCTAGCGTATCGCCGAACGGTAAAAATATTGCTGTAATTACCAATCGAGGAGAGGTGACTCAAGTTTCTATTTCTCCGTTTGATAAACCTCAAGAAATGCTACCAGTGGTAGAATTGGGCGGTGAAAAATATAGAATCGAAAGCATAAACTGGGCGAATGACGAGCGAGTTTTAGTGACAGTTACTCAGCCTTTTAAAGTGAGTACACTTCAAGTAAGAACCACTCATGTTTATTCGGTAAAAATTGACGGTAGTGACATTATTGAATTAAAAAAACGTAGTAGAAAACAGACAAATTGGGATTTCTATCGTTCTAGCCCACGATTATTAAGCACCTTAGTCGATGAGCCAAACCATGTATTAATGACAATAAGAGATAAACGAGATGATTACTACTCATCAGTTTTTAAAGTAAATATTACCACGGGGGATTTTGAAAAATATTTAGCTAATAACAAGAAAATTGTTGGTTGGTATTTTAACGATAAAGGTGAGGTATTAATGGCAATAGGTATCGATGATAACTACAACACTGATATCGATTATATTTATACCCGCAAAGATCAAAAATCTGATTGGAAATTAATAAAAAAAATAGAGGCTTATCAGGATGATACATTTTCACCTGTTATGTTTGAGCCTAAAACAAATTCAGTTATTGTGATTAGTGATCATAAACTCAATAAAAAAGCACTTTGGCGATATTTCATTGATACACAAGAGTATAAGTTATTAGGCGCAGCTCCTGATAAACTGGATATTCGCAGTGCGATTACTCGCTTAGAAGGAAATGGTAAAAAAGTAGTAGGTTATACATACGTAAAAAATTTCATCAAGAAAGTTTATTTTGATCAAAGCAATGCAGATTTAAATCAGCAAGTTGTCAATATATTCGCTAAACAAGGTCTTCAGGCTTTTGTCTATGATTGGGATAAGGCTGAAAATCATTACATATTGTACGGTGTGGGTGATAATAAACCTGGGCAGTTTTATCTTTATAATAAAAGCAAACAAAAAATTTCACCTTGGTATGGACAATACCCAAGTTTGAGCAAACATCAACTGGCCTCTGTTATGCCTTTCACCTTTAAGGCGCGAGATGGTATGGACTTAAATGGTTATCTTACTCTGCCGAATAATGTTGATAACCCTTCGCTTATCGTTTTTCCTCATGGTGGACCATATGGCGTTCGAGACTCTCAATACTTTAACCCGTTTGTACAGTTATTTGCTAGTCGCGGCTATGCTGTATTACAAGTAAATTACCGAGGCTCAGGGGGCTTTGGCAATGCCTACAAAACAAGTGGCTATGCACAGTGGGGCAAAAAAATGCAAACCGACTTAATGGATGCAGTAAATTGGGTTAAGGAAATGAAGCTTGCTAACATTGATAACTCTTGTATTGTCGGGGCAAGTTATGGTGGCTATGCCGCTTTGGCCGCAGGGTATCAAACGCCTAAACAGTTTAAATGTATTGTTAGTATAGCGGGTGTTGGTGATATGGACGATCAAGTCATTCATTGGAAGTCTCGAGGGCATAGAAGTTATATTGATAATGTTGTTAATGAAAGTGATGAAAGTTTAGCTGCTATTTCACCTATTCATCACGTTAAAAAGTTTGAAGCACCGGTTTTACTTATACATGGACGAGTAGATACTAGGGTTAGTTATCATCAGTCAGAAGACATGTATGAGGCTTTAGATGATGCAGGGAAAGAGGTAAAGCTTAAAATGTTCGAATGGGGAACACATAACTTGGACGATTCAACAAATCGACAAAAAGCGATGGGTTTAATGATTGAGTTTGTTGATCAATATTTAAAGTAAACAGTGACTGGTAAAATAAAAAAGTACGGTGAATCCGTACTTTTTTTATTTCTATATTATAGTTTTACACTATCTTAGCTTTACAATTTATTAGTTACCACCAAGAAAGATAAAAGGCAGTTAAAATACAATAGGTAATTAGTCGTAATGGTTTTGTTTTGAAGGTATTGTTTTGAAGGTATTGTTTTGAAGGTATTACTGATAACGATGAACATTTGAGCGATGGAATTATCTCGTGTTCACCAACAGGGAGAGTAAGCTAGTTGAGAAAAAATTGTTTAACCTATTTTAATTTTTAGGGATGCTCGATACTTTTAAATCAGGTAAGTTGGTATTTCCCATAGTTGTTTATACTAGACCGACCATAAAAAAGAAGAAGGTAGTAGCACCTGCCTTGTAAGTGAATAACTCATATTGATGTAAATCAAAACAATTTAGTTAACTTCTAACCTTAATTTCTGGGCTAGGGTCAATATTGCCTTCTTTATCGATAGTAGCGACTTGATCACCAAGTGTAAGGATAACCGTTTCTTCAGTATCATAAATGCGAATGTAACTTAGCTCGTAACCAAAATGGGATAAAGAACTTACTGCCGCTTGTTGAGAGGTATTGAGGTGAGCCCATAATACATTAGTCTGTGGTGTAGAGTGGCGGCGTTCGTATTTTGTCGATGGCATTTTTTCCATATTTTCACTTTAACTCCAAAGAATGTATGTTAAGTATAGAAGAAGAAAAAATTTACACTCATAATTTTTTGTCTGGGGTTAAGGCGTATGAGTCTTTCGCCTATACCTATAAATATATAAAAAGGCAGGAGAGTTGTTGGTTGGTTGGTCGTTCCCAATAAATGATGATAAACGCAGAGTGAGTTTTTAGGCTTTCCCCAAAGGGCTGAAGCTACTTCCTCTCAAACTGAGTTATAAAGCTTTAAAGACCACCGCATGGATGCAGAGATAGAGCATGAAGATAAATTGTCGAGAATATCTATTGGGCACCCCATACATTTTGCTGGAGGGGAGAAATAGTCAATAGTAGAGTTATCGGTAAAGGCTCGCCACACCCGACGATAATTAAATTTTATACAGTGGCTAAATCTTCTGCTATAATGCGCGTAATTAAATTTAGAATAAGTGTTTATTTAGTATGCAAATAAAGTTAACAGCTGATATAGAAAAGAATTTTGACCATGGTTGTTCTGCGGGCGAAGAATTTGAAGCCGTCTTGATTCACCCTCGTTCAACGACAGTAGAGTTTATTACTGATGCAGGCAAAGCGTTAAGAGCGTTTAGCTATGAATATGAAGTGATTGAAACAGTTGAATTAACTTCGTAAACAGCATAAAAAACAACGTTATAATTTTAAAAACCGCTAAAACATTTTTGAACGCTGCTTTTTTGTAGCATCAAAACCCTGTTTTGGCGGTTTTTTGTTTTTTGGCTATTATTGGCCACTTAGTTGGTTTTAAAATGAAAAATGTAATGAAAGTGAATGACTCTGCGCGTCTTAGTTATCAATTAATAACTGAAGGTGATGTGGAATTATTGTATCAATTAGATCAAGACCCTGAAGTCATGCGCTATATCAATGGCGGTGAGCCATCATCAATGAAACAAATAGTGGAAGTTTTTATACCAAGAGTGAAGGCCTTTTCTAACCCAACTTTAGGCTGGGGGTTATGGTCAGTTACGGTTAAAGCAGATCAATCATTTATTGGTTGGATATTGATAAGACCGATGGAATTTTTTACTCCAAATCCTGAGCTTGATAATTTAGAAATTGGTTGGCGATTTAAGCAAAACTCATGGGGATACGGCTATGCAACAGAAGCAGCATTAGCGGTAAAGGCCGTAGTTGTACAAGATAGCAGCGTGATGAAAATTAGTGCAATTGCTGATGAAGAAAATAATGCATCAATAACAGTGATGAAAAAAATAGGGCTAACTTATGTAAAAAACCACCTATACAAAACCCCAAAGGGCGATATGCAGGTGGTTTATTATCAGCAAATTGTAGATCAATCAGCTAAGTGATCTTTAAGATGAAATTCTTCACCTAAATTTCCTAGCTCAGTTAACCAAGGCTGTATCGCTTTTGGTTGATGCGGAGCTGCGCTAACACCGATTGGGCTATTATTTGCTAAAACTGACTCGATAGCTAAACTTACTGGAATCGATACTAACCTTGCCATTGCTTGGCCTTGTCCATTACCATATGCATCAAGTAGATAGCTTTTGTGCCATACTTCTTTACCCGCATTTTTTGCGACTAAATCAACACTTAATACTACGCGGTCTGGCTCATTGTCGTCATAGCTATACTTTTGTTCTAACTCTTGGCTGATAACCGTTAAGCGCTGCTCAATTTCATCTGCAGACTTGTCACTAGCAGCAAGTTCAGCTATTTCATCAAACAAATATTGCCATGCGGTAGACCAACCTTCTAAGCGTAAAGTACCGCGAACAAATTCGTCGACTTTCCAGTTTTCCTTAAAGCCATATTGTTGTAAAAAGGGTAAAGAATCTCTGTTAGGGTAGGCTTGAAATGTCTCATTTCCCTCAGACAAGGCAATAGTGTAATCGCTTAGCGCTTCCCATGGCGCTTGTGACGTTGCAGCAACGCCATTTTTCAGCCATTTAGCCGGAGATTTTAACGCTTTTAAAACACCTAAAGGTGACCAGCTAAATTTATATTTAAAATCATTGGCAACTTTTGGAAAACCACCACAGTAAGAGCGGAATGACAATTGGTTATCTGTCGAGAAGCTTTCACTGTTTTGATAATCATCAACTAACAAATGAGCTAATAAATGATCTAAACCAGGATCTAAACCCACCTCGTTAACAAACGATAATTCAGCTGCTTTTGCTTGTTCGTTTAATGCCGCCATTTCAGGAGAGATATAACTACTTGAAACAAAATGAGCATTTTTAGCCAAGCAGAGCTGGGCAACTTCTATATGTTTGGTTGCTGGTAACATTGAAACGACAACATCACCTTTATTAATGGTTTCTTCAAGTGTTTTCCAATCAAGTTGTTGCACTTTTACTGGCTTTGAGTTTTCATCTTCAATACCAGCTAAAGTTAATTGTGCTTTGCTTAAACTTCTATTCCAAACAATTAATGGGTATTGGCCTTGTGCCAAACGTTTAATACCTGGTATTGAAGATAAGCCAGCGCCGAGCCAGTGGATTGTATTTTTCATGTTAAACCTATTTTATAATTTAGTTTCAGCAACTTTTTGCTGAAATAATGCTAATGCTTTTGGCCAAACACCTGTTGAGGTATCACCAAGGGATAATAAATGTTTAAGTAATTGTTGCCCATAGTCTTCACTGCTTTCTTTTGGCAATAATGACGGTAAATGATCAATGGCAATTAAATTCAAAGGTGACTCACCTTCAATGATGCTCAAGCAAGGCGATTTAAATGTAGTGCACTCTTTATAAATAGGTAAAGGGTTATATGCACCATAAGGGTCGCAGCTTACATCAGTAATAACAGCGAGTTTACGCTGTTTTGACGATAAAATTTCATGGTTGATAAATGCAGGTGAGCTACCATCTGCAGCGGCCCCACTTATAAACACACAGTTAACTAAAATATCATAATCATTAAGTTCTGCAAATGGGCCACCTTTTTGCGTTTCAGCTAAATCCCACTCAATTACTTCAAGGGATAATTCTTTAGCGACATCAACAGCACCTTTACCACTGCGTCCTTTTGCACCAATAACGATTACTCTTGGTTTAACTGCTATTTGCTCAATAGCCTCCGACAAGGTTGCCATTAATTGTGATTTATCTGAGTACGCATTAATGTCTTTCAACGGAGGTTGCATGCCAGCATGCTGATTTGCCCATGCTAAAGTGGCTAAAGCAGCTCCAGCAAAACCTGCCCAATAACCAAAAGCGGCAACTCGGCGGTTGTTTTCATCGACAAGATATTCTAAATCGTATAATTTACCATTACCTTGATTAAAACGTGTTAATAGTGCTTGCCATCCTTGCTGCTCTTTATAAACATGAGCAAAATAAATATGTTGATGTACCAAAGGGAATGTCGCTTCAGGTAGCTCTTTTAAACCCAAAATTATTGCGTTTTGTGGCGCGTCGACCCAGCTACCTTGTTGAACTATGTCGCAGCCAATATCTTGGTATTGACGATCAGAAAAAATACTTTGCCGTGAAGACTCTACAGTAACCTCAAAGCCAGCATCAAGAAGCTGTTTTGCATTGTTAGGGGTTAAAGCGGTTCGTTGCTCTTGAGGTTTGGTTTCGGCACGTAGCCATATATGGGCTTTATTCATCGTTAGCTTCTAGTAAGTTTTAACAAAAGTGTATTGATCATCTCGTTTATTTATCACTAAATGATATTCTTGTGCTATTTATACTACAAATGTAATAATATACAAAATACTTTTTCAAAAAATCAGTGAAGGAATCGTTAATGATAAATCGTAGTTCTTGGATTAACTCTTTTGTTTTTATATTGTTATCTTTGGTAATGCTCTTAAGTGCGCAAATAAATGCTTTGACGCTAACAACTAACGAATCAGCTTCTTTAACAGAAAATAAGCCAGGGGATGCCGAGGGAGTTAACCTTGGGCAATTTGACAACATCATCAATCGATTTGGTCAGCCTAAAAAAAGTAAAGATTATGATAAATATCAAAATCAAAAATTTAACCCTTTACTCGATCTAGGTTCATGGCATGGATTTTTATTGCCAGCAGATAAATCCGCTTATGGTACGTTCACCGGACCCATGATCATTGCGCAAGAATATAGTTTATTTATCGCTGAACAGTTAGAGAAAATGACGATTTTTGATTTATCCGCGAATGTTGATTTAGAGTTTTCAACGGCAAAACATACGATCAAGTCTAAGCCGGGTTTATTAATTCAACGTTATGAATTTGAAGATTTTACCGTTGAGCTCTCGCTACAATTTGTCAGCAACCGCAGTGCACTCGTCAAAACCCTTATTAAGAACAAATCGGAAAAGACTAAAAAAATTAAATTAGTTTGGCAAGGTGAATTATTAAAACAATTCTCTGAAAAACAAACCATTGATCAGGCCTTCCCTGAATTTAACGCTCGAGTATCCCTTAATAACGAAGCGATTGTTTTTTCTTTTGGCGAAGTAAGATCACAATGGCACGTTATGACAAGTGATAGCTCTGAGTATCGCATTGCTCGGTCGGTTAACAGTACAACGGTGATTGAAAATTCGGTTTACACCTCAAAAAGTGAGCTTGTTATTGCAGCAAAAGGCGATACATCAATATATACCAGCCATAGTTATCTTCATAATCTCGAAGAAGTTGATAAAGAAAAAAAACTTATTAGCCAAATATTAGCTAAACCAGAAAGCTATATAGAATCATCTAAGCAGCGTTGGCAGGGATATTTGCAGAATGCTTTAACTGGCGTTGATGCGAATGCCAATCAACAAAAAATTATTGTTAAATCAATTGAAACCTTGATCGGAAATTGGCGAAGTGCCGCAGGTAGTATATTACATGACAGCGTTACGCCTTCGGTAACAGCGCGTTGGTTTAATGGGGTTTGGGCTTGGGATAGCTGGAAACATGCTTATGCGTTAGCCAGTGTTAACCCAGAATTAGCCAAGAATAATGTTCGCGCAATGTTTGATTATCAAGTACAAGAAAATGATCCGGTAAGATCACAAGATCACGGAATGGTGATTGATGCAATTTTTTATAACAAAGAAAAAGTCCGAGGTGGTGATGGTGGAAATTGGAATGAACGTAATACCAAACCGCCACTAGCTAGCTGGGCAGTATGGCAAATATACTCAACAACTAAAGACCTTTCATTTATTGAGGAAATGTATCCTAAGCTGCGATCCTATCATCAGTGGTGGTATCGTAATCGCGATCATAATCAAAATGGTTTAGTGGAATATGGCGCGACAAAACATCCCAGCCATAATGACGCCAATGGTAATATCACCTTTAAAGTTAGCTATGCTAAACAGGATGTTCTTCCAAAAGTTATCAATAATTGTCAGTTGAAAGCTAATAGAGATGCAGATAATGCAGATCAATCTTATCAATGTTCAGGTATGGCTTTATATCAAAAAGTGATTAGCGATGGACACTATAATCATCTTGATATTGGTGCACAGCATGGCGCAGGCTGGGAATCTGGAATGGACAACGCTGCACGCTTTGGTTTTATCAATGATGAACAGTTGAGCGCCTATGCCGATAAGCATTATCGAGGCAATATTAAGCAGGCTAGAGAAGATTGGCAAGTACTCTTTTTTGAGAACATCAACGCTAAAGGTGAATTGCTTGGCTTTTCAATTAACCAAGAATCTGTTGAGTTAAATACTTATTTAGCGCAAGAGAAATCTTTGCTAGCGAAGATGGCGAAATTGTTAAACAAATCATCAGAATCTGTTACCTATCTGCAAGAAGCACAGCAATTGACAAAACGTATTAATCACTGCTTTTTTGATAAATCTTCAGGCTTTTATTATGATCGGCAAATAACAGCTGACCTGCAAATAAGTACTACTGACTGTACGGGTAAATTATTAACAAAAAGAGGACGAGGTCCCGAGGGTTGGAGTCCATTATGGGCAAAAGTTGCGAGCTTGGAGCAAGCACAAAAAGTTAAAGAGCAAATGATGAATGCTGAGGAGTTTAATACCCTTGTTCCTTTGGGAACTGCTTCGAAATCTAACCCTGCTTATAATCAAGATATTTATTGGCGTGGCAGAGTATGGTTAGATCAACTGTATTTTGGTTTAACAGCATTAAATAATTACGGTTTTACTCTAGAAGCTAAACAACTTTCCAGTAAGTTATTCGACAATGCTCAAGGGTTGATGAAGAACGGTGCAATACGTGAAAACTACAATCCTGAAACCGGTGCTGTACAAGGAGCAACAAATTTTAGTTGGAGTGCGGCGCATTTACTGATGTTATCTAGAGAAATACCGATGAAAGATTAACAAGGCATAGATAAAGTGCTTTAATGGCTCTTTAATGCTATTCATTATTTAGGAAAATGAACACATGCAAGAGCCTGAAATAGCACGTTGGACTTTAATTCGCGATACCTTAATTTTTCAATTTAAATTAGCACTAGATGCCGTTCGTGATCTCATCTTAAGCCCAGTATCAATTGTTTGCTCACTGATCGATATCTTTAAAAATCATTCATTGTCACAAAGTTATTTTCAAAAATTAATGGTTTTTGGCCATCAAACAGATAAATGGCTAAATTTGTTTGGGAGTCCAAGTAAACCAACAAACAACTTAGAGCCTCTAAAAGGGCAGCCAGTAAAGCCAGATGCAAATGTTGATCAGCTTTTTGCTCGAGTTGAAATCTTGTTAAAAGAACAACATGGCAAAGGAGGATTGACAGCTTCTGCTAAAAATACCATTGATCGTTACCTTAATAAAATTGTTGAAAATAAAAATAAAAATAAAGGTGATGACCTTGATAGCTAAAGCATGTTGATATGGCAATAGTTATCAGTGAAGTATTATGCAAATAACAATCCGTTCAAACGAAAGGTAGCCATGAATATTAATAACAAAACAATATGGATTACCGGTGCCTCATCAGGAATTGGTGAAGCTCTTGCAATCGAGTGTGCTCGCCAAGGAGCTATATTAATTCTATCGGCAAGAAATAAAGAAAAACTGCAGTTACTTAAAAGCCAACTGGTTAATAGTGACCAACATAGGGTTTTACCTTTAGATTTAAGTGAGCCTGAAAATCTTGCTACTCAAGTTGCTGCGACCATTGAGTCAAACACCATTGATATTTTAATTAATAATGGCGGAATTTCTCAACGAGGAAGTGCGAGAAATACAAATTTAAGTGTTCAGCGGCAAGTAATGGAAGTGAATTACTTTGGCACTATCGCTTTAACTCAATGTGTTTTACCAAAAATGCTCGCCGCTAAAACAGGTATGATAGTTACTGTTTCTTCGGTAGCGGGTAAAATTGGCGGACAAAGTATGTCAGGCTATAGTGCGTCTAAACACGCGATTATTGGTTATATGGACTGTTTACGTGCTGAAAGAAAGTTGCAATGGCTTACATGTATTAACGATTTGTCCTGGCTTTGTCCAAACTAATATATCAGTCAATGCTATGACTGAAAATGGCCAAAGTTATGGCAAAGTAGCTAAGTCGATTAAAGAAGGTATTGGTGTAGAGGAATGTGCTGCAAAAATAATTAGCGCAGTTAAAGCCAATAAAAGTGAAGTGATTATTGGTAAAGGTCTTAGTTATTGGGCACCAACAATCTATCGATTTTTTCCAAGCTTGTTTAGAAAGATATCAGCAGCAAAAATATTAGATAAATAATAAAATAACAACCCTAACGAAAATCTCTGTTTCAGCTGTATTGTTATTAGCGACAAATTTATTGGTGAGTGTCTGATAATTTAAATAACTATCAAGCCAACTCAGTTCTCGTTAAACTAAGCCTTTTACTTTATGTTAGATAACAATGACTACAGCTTTCTCCTATTCAACCACTTATATTTTAGATAAAAGCCATTTTAGTGAAACCTTCGATGAGTCAGTTATTGTTGATACCTCTAAAACGGTGTATTTCAAGTCTGTAGTTTTAGCATTGTTTGGTTTAGCTATTTTACTTTTTACTGAAGTAAATCCTTATGCTGCGTGGTTTATTGTTGCGTTAGGAGCGATAGAGGCTTTAAGTATTCGTTTTCGAAAGTCTTGGTGGTTAGCACGGCAGATGTTAAGTAAAGCGGCAAATGCTGAGATGACGCTGACAATCGATGAACAAGACGTTTGCAGTAAATCGTTTTATGTTGAAAGTAAAATATCATGGCCTAATATCAATAAAATTGAACAAACATCACACGGATGGTTGCTTTATCATTCTCAAGGTAAAAATTACATTTCTGGACGGTGTCTCTCTGAGCAAGCCAGTGATTTTATTGCACAACAAGCTATATTAAAAGCACATTAGACCGTAGTTTTATTATGTTATCTACTCGCTTTTCACAACAGCTTTTTATTTTCGTTTTCATTACACTTTGGAGTTTACTGCTATTTTTAGCACCAATCACCATTGTTGAAATGGCCGACTATGTTTTGTTTACACTGGTGGGTATTTTAGGCGCTATATTTGCCAATACTACAGGGGCTGGTGGTGGTGTTGTTTTTATTCCAATGTTTAACCAGCTTCAATTTACTGAGGCTCAATCTATAGCGACAAGTTTTGCCATCCAGTGTTTTGGCATGACTGCAGGAGCTGTTACTTGGTGGCACCATTATAAAACTCAAAAAACAGAGCTAAGGTTATGGCAAGGGTTTAAACGGATTATTTGTATTACCGGTATTGCTGCAATTATTGGTATTTGGTTCATTTATGGCTTTGAATTATCCCCGCCTTCATCACTACATCATAGTTTTAGCTGGTTTTCTCTTTTCCTTGGTTTATTTATCCTTGTTACTGTTTATTTTTTAAAGCCACAAAGAGAGCGCAGCCAACTACTGGTTGCTGATTGGTTGGCTTTGATTTTAATCGGCTTGCTAGGAGGGATCCTAACGGCTTGGCTTTCAGTAGGTGTAGGAGAGTTGTTAGCTATTTACCTTATCATTAGACGGTTCGATATTAATATGGCTGTTGCGGCGGCAGTTATTGTTTCAGCTATTACGGTCTGGTCGGGTATCTGGCAGCACTTGGTTGTTGATTTTAACATTTTTTGGCAAGTGGTATTATTTGCCGGTCCCAGTGCTATTTTAGGCGGAATGGTTGCGAAAACTATTGTGTCACATTTATCAGCCACTCGATTAAAGTTGTTTTTTGCTTTTTGGTTATTAGTGATTGGCTTAATTGGTATTCAAATTTAAATAACCAGAGGCCAGGTTTATAGTTGGATCACTTTGTTTACACCTTACTCACACTTCAATAGACTAATATCAGAGAAATAACCGTTTTTTTATAAAATTTTTAGCTGAGATCCACAAAGTTCCACAATTTCATCAACTTCACTAAAACCCTTAATTTTATTACACTCTAGAGCGATCAAATTAACCATTCTTTGCTTGACATCTCTTTACATTAATCACTAAACTGTATCAATGTGGTAAAAAGTGGGTAAAAGTGGATCTTACTTTATATACTCAAACAATAATTAAATAACTACGACAGCTAAAGAGAAAAAAGGGTTTATGTTTAGAGGCACTAGCGCAATTACACTCGATAGTAAAAATCGAATCACAGTACCAACAAGGTACCGTGAAGAGTTGCTTGCTGATTGCCAAGGGAAGATGGTATGTACCATTGATCTCCAATATCCCTGTTTATTACTTTATCCGTTAGCTGAGTGGGAAGAAATAGAACTTAAATTATGCGGACTTTCGAGCATGAATAGAGCTGAACGTTTAGCTCAACAAAAATTATTGGGCAATGCCTCAGATTGTGAAATGGATAAAAATGGTCGGCTACTTATCTCTGGGCCACTGCGTCAGCATGCGGGTTTGGAAAAAGGTGTAATGCTAGTTGGTCAATTAAGAAAGTTTGAGATTTGGAGCGAAGCTGCGTGGCAAGTTCAAATGCAACAAGATATTAGTTGTATTGCACCAAGTGAGTTTGAATTACCAGAGCGTTTACTCGACTTACAACTGTAGTGAAAATATAGGCGCGGTATGCGCATGGATTAAAGTAGTTACTCAGAAGAAGTAACAATGAAGATTAAATTAAACGATAAAAAACTATGACAACAATAATACCAAAAGACAACTCCCACATTTCAGTATTACTTGATGAGGCTATTGATGGCTTAGCAATTAAGCCTGATGGTTGTTATATCGACTGCACATTTGGTCGCGGAGGTCACTCTGCTCTTATTCTGTCTAAGCTATCTGAAAATGGTCGCTTAATAGCGATCGACCGTGATCTTAGCGCAATTGCATCAGCTGAGAAGTTTAAAGATGACCCTAGATTTACCATTGAACATCACGGTTTTGCTGATTTAGCGCTTATAGCTGAAAAACATCAGCTGACTGAAAAAATTGATGGTGTATTGCTCGATTTAGGTGTTTCTTCGCCCCAACTTGATGAAGCTGAGCGCGGCTTTAGTTTTATGAAGGATGGCCCACTTGATATGCGAATGGATACATCAAAAGGTCAAACTGCAGCTCAGTGGTTAGCCGTTGCTGATGTTGAAGATATTACTTGGGTATTAAGAACCTTTGGTGAAGAAAAGCATGCATGGCGCATTGCCAACGCCATTGTTGATACTCGTGATGAGTTTCCACTTAACCGAACGGGTGAACTTGCTAAATTAATTAAAACAACAGCACCACAACGAGAAATCAAAAAACACCCTGCAACTCGTAGCTTTCAAGCTATTCGCATTTACATCAATAGTGAGCTTGAGCAAATAGAAACTGTTTTATCAGCGTCTTTAACCGTGTTGGCAGAAGATGGCCGTTTAGTGGTTATAAGTTTTCATTCTCTTGAAGACCGATTAGCGAAACAGTTTATGAGAAAACACTCTCAAGGTAAAAAAGTGCCACGTGGCTTGCCAATTACGGAAGAAGAATTACAAAAAGGTAAAAAACTGGCACTAGTAGGGCGAAGATTGAAGCCAAGTAAAGATGAAGTGGAAGTGAATGTTCGCTCTCGAAGTTCGGTGTTACGTATTGCGCAAAGATTACCTCGATAGAGATGTGATTTTTTATGGCGGCTGAAAAAGCAAATTTAGCAGTAGATATTTTACAAGATTTTCAACGACATGTATTAACTTATATTTTATTGGTCGTTGTGGTTATGTCAGCGTTTTCGGTGGTGTATTTTACCCACCTGAACCGCCAAAGCACTAGTGGATTGGAAGTCTTACTCACTGAGCGTGATGAGTTAGATATTGAGTGGCGAAACTTATTGCTTGAGCAAAATAGTTTAGCAGAGCATAGCGCAATAGAAAGTAAAGCTGAGAAATTATTAAAAATGAAAAGACCAACAGTAAAAACAGAAGTGATTATTTATCTTCCTTAACATAATTAAGAACAATGACTATTTCAACTAGCGAATAAAGGGCAAATGAGCGAGAAAGTAACTAAACAATCAGGCAAGGCTAAATTAGCCAAAAATAAGCCGACAACAGCAACATGGCGTTTTTACGTGGTGATGGCTGTTATTGTTTTGATATATGCCGCTTTACTCAGCCGAACGGCTTATATTCAAATTGTTGAACCCGATATGCTGAAAAAGCAGGGTGACATGCGCTCAATTCGCACCTTGGCAAATACAGTGCAACGGGGAAATATTGTCGATCGAAATGGTCATGAGTTAGCGATCAGTGTACCGGTAGAAACCGTTTGGGCTGATCCCAAAATCATTATGAAAAATAATGCGTTGGCTATGGTTGAACATTGGCAAGCTCTCGCTGATGTTTTAGGACAAGATGTTAATAAAATAACCAGCAGAGTGGTAAAAAATCCAGCAAAACGTTTTGTTTACATTGAACGTCAAGTATCGCCAGCAATGGCAAATTATATTCGTGAATTAAAAATCCCTGGTATTCATTTACGTAAAGAATCAAAACGTTTCTATCCAACAGGTGAGATAAGTTCACATATTGTTGGTTTTACCAATGTTGATGATAAAGGCATCGAAGGGATTGAACGCCTTTATGATAAATTGTTAACTGGCACTAATGGCACTAAAAAATACCGTAAAGATGCCAAAGGCCGTAAAATTGAAATCATTTCAGAACAAAAACCACAAGCACCACAAGATCTAATCTTAAGTATCGATCAACGTATTCAAGCTATCGCTTATCGTGAGCTTAAAGGTGCAGTACAAGCTTTTAAAGCAACCTCTGGCTCTGTAGTGGTAACAAATATCCATACGGGTGAAATTTTAGCCTTAGTTAATAGCCCTTCTTATAACCCCAATAATCGTCGCAATACCGCTATGCATCGTTTTCGTAATCGCGCAATTACTGATGTGTATGAGCCGGGTTCTACCATGAAACCCTTAACAGTATTAACAGCATTAGAATTTGGCTCAGTTAAAACTAATACTATTATCAATACCAGCCCCGGTTGGATGCGTTTAGGTGGGCGAAGAGTTAGCGACCCCATTAATCGAGGGAAATTAAGCCTTGAAGACATCCTTGTGCATTCATCGAATATGGGCACAGCCAAACTTGCTTTGTCGGTGCCTAAAGAATACTTACTGGATAAATTTTTTGAGGCAGGCTTTGCTGATGATACCGGCACAGGTCTTATTGGCGAAAGTTCTGGTATGATGCATGATCGTCAACGTTGGTCTAAACATGAACTAGCGACACTGTCCTTTGGTTACGGTTTAGCGATTACCCCTGTTCAGCTGGCTCGTTTTTATACCACATTAGCAAGTGGTGGTATTAAGAGACCTTTAAGCATTATTAAACATACGGCTATTGATGCTGATTTTTTTGAAGAAGAGCGAGTATATTCTGAAGAATTCAGTCAAAGTATTGTTCAGATGTTAGAAACAGTAGTAGATAAACACACCCCTAAAGCTAAAATTGAAGGTTATCGTGTAAGTGGAAAAACAGGCACTAGTCGTAAGTCTATTGCTGGTGGATACGGCAATGATTATGTCGGTTTATTTGCCGGTATTGCCCCTGCATCGAACCCTGAGTTGGTGGTTGTTGTGGTGATAAACGAACCCGGTGGTGATTTATATCACGGCGGTGAAATTGCGGCACCAGTTTTTTCTCGGGTAATGAAAGGTGCGTTAAGAGTATTAAACGTAGCGCCAGATGCAGCCAGAGTAGCGAATCAGTCAACGAGTGTAAAACCAGTAAAAGTGACAGTTAATAAAGTGAAGGAGCAAGACAATGCCTAATGCTTTATCTATTATTAATACCTTAGCCGAGTTTGGCATTGTCAGTGACTTTACTGCTAGAAGTGGTATCGATACTTCTGATTATGTTAATAAGCTAAACCGTACACATAACAGTATTAATCAGCTGATTAATGATAGCCGAGATCTTCAACCCGGAGATATTTTCTGTGCCGTTATCGGGAGTGAGCAAGATGGTCGAGAATATATTGATTTAGCTATTGATTCAGGGGCTATTTTAGTTTTGGCTGAATGTCAAAGTGAGCAGCAACACGGCACCGTGCTTTGGAAAAACTCACTTAGTAGCACTTTGGCTAATAATGATAATCAAATCGCCGTTATTCAATTTTATCAACTTAACCATGAATTGTTTGCTTTAGCAAAATCATATTATCAGCAACCACAAAAAAACATGGTGATTATTGGTATTACCGGCACAAATGGTAAAACAAGCACTTGTCAGCTAATTGCTAAGCTACTAGATGCTAACAATAAGGCATCAGCCATTATTGGTACTAATGGGGCAGGTAAGGTTGCAAACTTATCGCCGATAAATAATACCACACCGGGCGCGACTCAATTAACTCGCTTGTTGGCTAGTTTTTCAAATAATAAAATTAGTCATGTCGCAATGGAAGTCTCTTCTCATGCACTAGCACAACGTCGTGTTACCAAGAATTTATTCAATATTGCCATATTCACAAACTTGTCACGTGATCATTTAGACTTTCACCAAACAATGAAAAACTATGAACAGGCAAAACGTGAAATATTTACTGGTGATAATAAACAATTAGCCATTATAAATGGTGATGACAATATTGGTCAGCAATGGCTAGCGGATTGGCCAAAAGGTCAACCTGTAATTGTTTATGGTCGCTCAGCAGGGATTAACGAATATAAGTTATATGTTAAGGCCACCAAAATACAACACCATCAAACAGGTGTTAGCTTTTTATTAACCACTCACATCGGCGACATTAATATTAATAGCCCTTTAATGGCTGATTTTAACATTGATAATTTATTAGCGGCTATTGCTGTTTTACTATCTGAAAATATTAAGCTTAGTGTTATTGCTAAAAGTGTAGCAATACTTACGCCTATCATTGGCCGAATGGAAACAATTACCGCGAAAAACAAAGTAACTGCGGTTGTTGATTATGCTCATACCCCAGATGCTTTAAAAAATGCTTTACTTGCCTGTCGTCAACATTGTACCGGTGAACTTTGGCTGGTATTTGGTTGCGGTGGTAATAGAGATAAAGGTAAAAGAGCATTGATGGGCGCTATTGCGGAACAATTGGCTGACCATATTATTATTACCAATGACAACCCAAGAAGCGAGGCACCAGAAATTATTGCCAATGAAGTTTTAACAGGCTTTAAAGATAGCGAAAGAGCCATTATTAATTTAGATCGCAAACAAGCAGTATTATCAACACTTGGTCATGCTAAGGCAGACGATTTTGTTTTATTAGCAGGTAAAGGCCATGAAGATTATATTATCATTGGGGATAAAAAACTCAACTACAATGAGCGAGATGTGGTCAATAGTTTTTATCAATCAGGGCAACAGCTATGATTAAATTAACTCTATCAGAACTTAGCTTAGCAATAGATGGTGAACTTGTGGCTAAGTCTTCAAGCGCCGATAAACAAATAATAAGTCAAATAGTTACAGATAGTCGAGCACTTAACTCTAAAGATGTATTCCTTGCTTTAAAAGGACCAAACTTTGATGGACACCGCTTTATCAAACAAGTTGAAGCTTTAGGTTGTTGCGCGGTAATTGTTGATCATTTTGTTGAAGAAAATCAAGGTGTACAAATCAGTATTCCTCAAATTGTTGTTAACGATACTCGAATTGCGCTAGGGAAAATTGCTGCTTATGTCAAACAACAAGTAGCGCCTAAAACCGTGGGGATTACTGGTAGTAGTGGTAAAACAACCGTGAAAGAGATGGTTGCCGGCATACTTTCACGCTTAGGCAGTGTGCTAGCGACTAATGGTAACTTTAATAATGACATTGGAGTGCCTTTAACATTACTTCGATTAGAAAAAACGCATGACTTTGCAGTTATTGAAATGGGTGCTAATCATTTAGGTGAAATTGCCTATACCACAGAGTTAGTAAAACCAGATGTTGCCATTATTAATAATATTGCGGCAGCTCATCTGGAAGGTTTTGGTGATTTATGTGGTGTTGCTCGGGCAAAAGGTGAAATTTTTGAGGGCTTGGCTGAAGATGGTATTGCTATTTATAACCATGATTCAAAATATGCCAGTAAATGGCAATGGCGTTTAGTGGATAAAAATGTTCGACGTTTTTCATGCCAACAACCCATTGAAAATGTGAATAGCAATAAAGCCGATGTTTATAGTGAAGGTGTTACGTTAGATCAAAATGGTTGTGCAAGTTTCACCCTAAATGCTGAAATAGGCAGCACTTACATCAAGCTAACTGTGCCTGGTAAGCATAATGTGTGTAATGCAGTTGCAGCAGCAAGTGTTGCAGTTGAGTTTGGTGCGTCTTTAGATGATATTCGTTTGGGTCTTGCTCAAATGGTGCCAGTAAAAGGTCGCTTAAACATTTATCAATTACAAAATGACTTCAAACTAATTGACGATACATATAATGCCAATGTTGAATCAGTAAAGGCAGCCACTGATTTATTAGCGAGTTATTCAGGTATTCGCATTTTAATTTTAGGGGATATGGGTGAGTTAGGCTCAGTTGCGAGAAGTTATCACCAAGAAGTCGGCGAACATGCTCATGCTCAGCACTTAGATTATCTCTTAACATTAGGCGTTTTAAGTCAAAGTAGTTCAGACGCCTTTAATATGCTCAATGGTAAAGTTGGCAATGGTCAACACTTTAGCTCACGTGAGCAATTATTTATTAAGTTACAAGAATTGCTGCTCGATGAGCAACAACCAATTTCAATTTTAGTTAAGGGCTCTCGTAGCGCGCACATGGAGCATGTAGTAGATGAAATTATCAGTTGGCAAGCTCAATCAGAACAACGCAATAACTCAAACAATAATAAAAATAACGATGGAGTAAAAGTCTAATGTTACTTTGGCTCGGTGAGTTTTTAACTCAGTACTATTCAGCATTTAATGTTTTTTCGTATCTAACGTTTAGAGCAATTGTTAGCACATTAACGGCATTAATTATTTCTTTATATTTTGGTCCTAAATTGATCCGCTATTTGCAAAAAATGCAAATAGGCCAAACGATTAGGGAAGATGGTCCACAAAGTCATTTATCTAAATCTGGCACACCTACCATGGGGGGCATACTAATTTTGGCCTCTATTGTTGTAAGTGTTTTATTGTGGGCTGATTTATCAAATACCTATGTATGGGTGGTACTTTTTGTCATTGTAAGTTTTGGCATCATTGGTTTTGTTGATGATTACAGGAAAGTGATCAGAAAAGATTCAAATGGTTTAATTGCTCGTTGGAAGTATTTTTGGCAAACAGTTGCTGGTTTATCAACCGCAATTTTTTTATATCAGTTTGCACAGAGCCCAGAAGAAACATCGTTATTAATCCCTTTTGTTAAAGATGTACTGCCACAATTAGGCCTTTTCTACATAGTTTTTAGTTATTTCGTTATCGTAGGTACTAGCAATGCCGTTAATTTAACTGATGGTTTAGATGGCTTAGCGATAGTGCCAACCATTATGGTTGCTGGCGCATTTGCGGTATTTGCCTATATGACCGGACATGCCAATTTCTCTTCTTATTTAAATATTCCCCATATTGCACTGACGAGTGAGTTAGTGGTGGTGTGTACAGCAATTGTTGGTGCTGGTTTAGGTTTTTTATGGTTTAACACTTATCCCGCACAAGTATTTATGGGTGATGTTGGCTCATTAGCTCTAGGGGCCGCGTTAGGCGTCATCGCAATATTAGTTCGACAAGAGTTGGTGCTGTTTATTATGGGTGGTGTTTTTGTTATGGAAACCGTATCCGTTATTTTGCAAGTAGGTTCATATAAAATGCGTGGACAACGCATATTTCGCATGGCACCCATACATCACCATTATGAATTGAAAGGCTGGCCAGAACCCAGAGTGATTGTTCGTTTTTGGATCATATCATTGATTTTAGTTTTAATTGGTTTAGCAACATTAAAGTTACGTTAAGAAGTTCGGTTATTGAAAAGGAAAGTTATTAAGAACTTATGATAAGTTTATCGCAATCTACACTCTTGCTATTAAGAGATAAGAAAGTATTAGTATTAGGTATTGGGCTTACGGGATTATCCTGCGCGCAATTTCTTAGTGCGAATAATATTTCTTTTGCGATTAATGATAGCCGTGAAAACCCTTTCTCTAAAGCAAGTCGATTCAGCCAAAATACCCTTGAGCATGAAATAGTTTTGGGTAAATGGGATGCAGAGCTAATTTCTCAAGCTGATATTATTTTAGTAAGCCCAGGTATTGATTTATCTGAACCAGAAATTAAAAGCTTTATAAAAGCCAATTGTTTAGTTTGGGGTGATATAGAGCTTTATTGCCGTTTAACTAAAACACCAATATTAGCTGTAACAGGATCAAACGGAAAATCAACAGTGGTTACCTTATTAGCTCATCTAGGTAAAGCTCTTGGCTATAAAACTGAGTTAGGTGGCAATGTTGGCGTGCCTGTTTTAGATCACCTTAGCGAGGAGACTGATAAAGGCATTAATACCTCATCGTTAGAGTTTTTGATATTAGAGCTATCAAGTTTTCAACTTGAAAACTTATCGAGTATGCAAGCAATTGCAGCAACTGTATTGAATATAAGTGATGATCATCTTGACCGTCACTTAACCTTAGAAAATTACTGTTCGATAAAACAACGTATTTATCAACAAAGCAAAATTGCCATTATTAACCGTGATGACCAAGCGACATTTTTAAAGGTAAAAAACAACAATCAAAGTATTGTTTCATTTGGTAGCGATGAGCCAAAAAATGGCAATTTTGGGCTAGCTTTAATTGATGGGAATACTTGTTTGATGTTTGGTGACCAATCATTGATCGCTATTGAAGATTTACCACTTGCGGGTATGCATAATGCTTTGAATTATCTTGCAGCTTTAGCTCTAGGTTATTGCGCTGGATGGTCAGTTGTGTCGATGGTTAATAAATTAGTTGGTTTTGAAGGGTTAAAACATCGCTGCCAGAAAGTCTCAGCTGATAACGAAATCGTTTGGATTAACGATTCAAAGGCGACGAATGTTGGTGCCACACTCGCGGCGATAAATGGTTTTGCAAAAATAATGAAACCATCACAACAACTTATTCTTATCGCTGGTGGTGAAGGTAAAGGTGCTGATTTCACGCCTTTGAAAATAGCAATAACAGAACAAGTAAGCCAATTAATCACCTTAGGAAAAGATGGCGGAAAGATTGCCAAACTTAGTGACAATACCATTGAAGTATCAACACTCAAGCAAGCAATAGAAGTCGCTAATCGTTTAGCCAGCCCTAATGATATAGTTTTACTCTCTCCAGCATGTGCCAGTTTTGATATGTTTGAAAACTTTGCTGAACGTGGACAGGTATTTATTGATGTTGTGCAAAAACTGAAGGAGGTAAGCTAATGACGACTTTAGCTGATACGCTCCGTTTAACTAATATACCTAATTTATCTCAATGGCTGGCGAATGAGAATGCAGAAGTTGCTACCTTCGACCGTAGTTTTGTCGTGCTTGCCATTGCTATGTATACCATTGGTTTGGTGATGGTGGCAACTTCATCAATGCCTATTGCTGAACGCTTATTTGGTAACCCTTTTCATTTTGTGATACGTCATAGTATTTTTCTTGTACTAAGTATGGGTATTGCTGCAATTGCTTTGCAAATACCAATGAGTTGGTGGCAGAAAAATAGTGGTGCATTATTATTGCTTGGCATGTTTTTACTGCTAATCGTATTGTTTATTGGCCGCACAGTGAATGGCTCTACACGCTGGATTGTTGTTGGTCCAATTACTATACAAGCTGCTGAGCCAGCTAAACTTTTCTTTTTTTGTTATTTATCGGCATATTTAGTGCGGCGTCGTGATGAAGTTATGGAAAACCTTAAAGGCTTTATTAAACCTTTAGTGGTGTTTTTCTTCTTGGCTTTAATGTTATTAGCTCAACCAGATTTAGGGACAATCATTGTAATGTTCGTTACTACTTTTGGTTTGTTATTCTTAGCGGGAGCAAAATTATGGCAGTTCATCGGGATTGCATCCGTTGGGGTGACAGCATTATCATTATTGGCAATATTTGAACCCTACCGTTGGCGTCGTATTACCAGTTTCTTAGACCCATGGCAGGATCCCTTTGGTAGTGGTTACCAATTGACACAGTCTTTAATGGCGTATGGCCGTGGTGAAGTACTTGGTCAAGGATTAGGCAATAGCATTCAAAAACTGGAATACTTACCGGAAGCTCATACCGATTTTGTAATGGCTGTGTTAGCAGAAGAATTTGGTTTTATCGGCATTGCCGCAATATTAATTTTAAGTTTCATATTAGTTTATAAAGCACTAATGCTAGGTAGACGTGCATTGTCAAAAGAGAAATATTTTGAAGGTTTTTTTGCCTATGCCTTGGCTATTTGGTTTTGTTTTCAAGCGGCTGTTAATGTCGGTGCAAGTGCAGGTATGTTGCCTACGAAAGGTTTAACCATGCCATTAATTAGTTATGGCGGCAGTTCAATGATTATTATGACCATTGCCGTGGTGATATTAATTCGAATTGACCATGAGTTACGTATTCAAAGCATTCAAGCAACAAGTACAAAGGGCCGTAGAAGATTAAAAAACAAAGATTTAGCACACACTCAACAAATAAATTCAGAGGCATCGTCAAATGAATAATAGTGCCTCAAATAATAAAACTATATTAGTGATGGCCGGTGGTACCGGTGGACATATATTCCCAGGGCTAGCTGTTGCACAAGCGTTAAAAGAACAAGGTTGGAATATTCACTGGCTTGGTACTGAAAAACGGATGGAAGCTGAATTGGTACCAAGTTATGGCTATCAAATATCTTTTGTTAATATTGCAGGTTTTAGGAATAAAGGTTGGCAAACATGGATAAAAACACCATTTAAAATAATGCAATCTATCATTCAGTCTATTAAAATACTGCGCGCTATAAACCCTGATGTAGTTTTGGGTATGGGCGGCTATGCAAGTGGTCCAGGTGGTGTTGCTGCATGGATTTTAGGCATTCCCCTTGTTTTGCATGAGCAAAATGCCGTTGCAGGGATGACTAATCGTTATTTAGCGAATATAGCAACGAAAGTTTTAGCGGCTTTTCCAAATGCTTTTAAAGGTTCAACACAGTATCAGGTGGTTGGTAACCCATTGCGAAGTGAAATTGTCTCTATGGAAAACGTGATACCAGAACAGCCGGCAGTTAGCAAAAAAGTGTTAGTAGTAGGCGGTAGTTTAGGCGCACAAGTGCTAAATGAAGTTGTGCCACAAGCAATGAAACAAATTAAATTGCAGCATATTGATGTTTGGCATCAAACTGGTGCAGGAAATGAAGCAAAGGTATTAGCCAGTTATAACAACTTTGGTTTGTTAGGTGAACGAGTAAACGTTAGTGAGTTTATTGATGATATGGCTGCTGCTTATCAATGGGCCGATGTTGTTGTTTGCCGCGCAGGAGCGTTAACGGTATCAGAGTTGGCGATGGCTGCAAAACCCGCTGTTTTTGTACCATTGCCTCATGCGGTGGACGATCATCAAACAAAAAATGCTATGTATTTAGTTTCTTGTGGTGCGGCTAAGTTAATACCACAAAGTGAATTTAACGGTACTACCCTTGCGCAAATGCTGAATAGTTTATTTGTTTCAGACAAGGTTATCCAATCAATGTCAAAAGCTGCGCAAGACGCCGCTCACGCTGATGCAACTATGAAAGTTGCAAAAGTATGTCAAAGCGTGGCGAAAAAATGAGTGAAGTAATGTCAATATTTAGTAAAAACACTGCCAGTAACAATACGGCACCAACTAAAATACCAGAAATGCGTCGGGTAAAGCGTATTCATTTTGTTGGTATTGGTGGTGCTGGTATGGGCGGTATTGCCGAAGTATTATTAAATGAAGGTTACCAAATTTCAGGCTCTGATATTGGCGAAAACCAAGTGGTGAAACGGTTATCTAGCTTAGGCGCTGATATTGTCATAGGTCATGATGGGAAAAACATTCAAGGAGCCAGTGTCATTGTTGTTTCGACGGCAATCAGTAGTGATAACCCTGAGTTAGTTGCCGCAATGAAAAATAGAGTGCCAGTAGTACGCAGAGCAGAAATGCTTGCTGAATTAATGCGCTTTAGACACGGTATTGCCATTGCAGGAACTCATGGAAAAACTACGACAACAAGTTTAATTGCTAGTATCTTTGCGGAAGACAAATTAGATCCTACCTTTGTTATTGGTGGATTATTAAATAGTGCAGGAACTAATGCTCGTCTTGGAACCAGCCGGTATTTAATTGCTGAAGCTGATGAAAGTGATGCTTCATTTTTACATTTACAGCCCATGGTTGCGGTGATTACTAATATTGATGCTGATCATATGGAAACTTATCAAGGTGACTTTGAAAAATTAAAAGACACTTATATTGAGTTTTTACATAATCTGCCATTTTACGGCATTGCGGTTATGTGTATTGATAACCCGGTAGTAAGAGAGATTTTACCAAGAGTTGCTCGCCAAGTGATCACCTATGGTTTCTCAAAAGATGCGGATGTTCGAGCAACCAATTATCGACAAGATGGTGTTGTAAGCTATTTTACCGTTGAAATTGACGGTGAAACACCACTTGATTTGAGTTTAAATTTACCAGGACAACATAATGTATTAAATGCGCTTGCCAGTATTACCGTTGCAAAAGATGAAGGAGTAAGTGACCGAGCCATTGAGCAATCGTTAAAAGAGTTTGCCGGTATTGGCAGACGTTTTGAACAATTAGCTAATTTGTCTACAGCGGCAGGGGATATGGTATTAATTGATGATTATGGTCATCACCCGAGTGAAGTTAAAGCAACCATTATCGCAATGCGAAATGGCTGGCCGCACAAACGTCTTGTAATGGTTTTTCAACCCCATCGTTATTCAAGAACACGCGATCTATATGAAGATTTTGTTGAAGTATTATCGCAAGTTGATTGCCTACTGTTACTAGATGTTTATGCTGCAGGAGAAACACCTATTGTTTCGGCTGACAGCAAAAGTTTAGCACGTTCAATTCGTCAACGTGGCCAAATTGAACCGATTTATGTCAGTGATAATGAACAATTGGCCCAACTGTTAGCGGCACAACTGCAAGATGGCGACATGATCATTACTCAGGGTGCCGGAAATATTGGCGCAGTTGCTCAAAGTTTGGCTAACAATAAGTTATTAAATATAAAAAAAACCACAGAAGGTGAAAATAAATGACCTTGTCATCTTCTACAAAAAAAGAAAAAATTGCGGTGCTCTATGGTGGCTGTTCAGCAGAACGTGAAGTTTCATTAAATTCAGGTAAAGCCGTTGGTAAAGCTTTAACTATCGCTGGTTTTGACGTAGTGCTATTTGATACACGTGAGTTTGAATTATCAGCGCTTAAGGGCCAAGGCGTTGACCGTGTTTTTATTGCGCTTCATGGCAGAGGTGGTGAAGACGGCTGTGTACAAGGTGCCTTGGAATATCTAGGGATTCCGTATACTGGCTCTGGTGTTCTTGGTTCGGCATTATCTATGGATAAGGCTCGTAGTAAACAAGTTTTTCAAGCACTTAACTTACCAACAGCACCATTTAAAGTAATAAGAAAGTCAGATTTAGCAAGCGGCCTTGTTCAAGACGTTTTACTTGGACTTAATGGCAAAGTAATGGTGAAACCAGCAAATGAAGGTTCGAGCATTGGCATGGCTAAAGCTGAAAACCCTGAGCAATTAACTACTGCCCTGACTGAAGCATTCAAATTTGATGATGAAGTTCTGGTTGAGGCTTGGATAACAGGACCTGAATACACAGTGGCCATTTTAGGTAATGAAGCTTTACCTGTTATACATATGGAAACACCTAGAGATTTTTATGATTATGAGGCCAAGTATCAATCTAACAGTACCCAATATCATTGCCCATGTAACCTAAGCATTAGTGATACTAAGGACATTCAAGCTCTAGCATTACAAGCATTTAAAGCTACGGGAGCTACAGGTTGGGGACGAGTTGATATAATGCGAAATCATCAAGGCAGTTGGCAGATTTTAGAAGTTAATACTGTACCTGGAATGACCGAAACATCGTTAGTACCAAAAGCGGCAAAAGTTCATGGTTTAAATTTCAGTCAGTTAGTGACCAAAATAATTGAATTAAGCAAAATAGGGTGAAACTATCAAAGTGACAGCTGAAATGGCACAACAAGATAAAGAAAATACTCACTGGTCATTTTGGCTAGGAGTGGTGTTTTTTATTGTGGTCATTATTAGCATGTTTGCGGGTAGTTGGTTTATTACTAAAAAAATGATTGCAGAAGAAGGTGCCCCGGTAACGTCCTTAGTTATTACGGGTGAAATGCCTTACACCATAAGACAAGATATATTATCGGCTGTTGAAACAATAGATTTAGGCAATTTTTTTCAAGTAAATGTTAATGAAGTACAACAGAAAGTATCACAGTTACCCTGGGTGTATTCAGTATCAGTACGTAAA
The DNA here is from genome assembly GCA_022969175.1 of Colwellia sp. Classification (GTDB taxonomy): domain Bacteria; phylum Pseudomonadota; class Gammaproteobacteria; order Enterobacterales; family Alteromonadaceae; genus JALJPB01. Next base: position 40,723 of record JALJPB010000025.1, read on the forward strand.
CATTGGCCTAATGAGTTAAAGATTTATGTTGTTGATCAGTTGCCAGTAGCGCAATGGAATGGTGATTTTCTAATTAATAGCGATGGGAAAACCTTCCAAGCGGATATCACGCGATTAAAAAAGAGGTTGCCACAGTTTTTCGGCCCTGAAGGAACAGAGTTAATGGCATTAGAAAACTTTAATAATTTGAATCGCTTACTTGATTTTAGTGATTTAGCCATTGATGAATTAGTGCTCTCAGAGCGCTTTTCATGGCAATTAACATTAAGCGACGGTGTGCTGTTAAATTTAGGTCGAGAAGACCGAATTGAAAGAATACAAAAATTTATGGATATATATCCAATCATAAAAGAAAAAAAAGAAGATAATCAGCAAGTTAATTATATTGATTTGCGATATGATACCGGTGTAGCTGTTGGTTGGAAATCGACTGCTACTAAGTCAAGAAAACAAAAAGCTTAGAGCTATAACAACAAGTGATTAATTGAAATAATATGTCAAAAATAATAGAAAGAAGCTTAGTTGTTGGACTAGATATCGGAACCTCTAAAATATCGGTTGCCGTAGGTGAGATCACACCAGATAATAAATTGAGTATCATTGGTGTTGGAAATCAGCCGGCAAGAGGTATGGATAAAGGCGGCGTTAATGATTTGAATTTAGTGATTCAATCAATTCAGCGCGCTGTTAACGAAGCTGAACTGATGGCCGATTGCCGGATAAGTTCTATTTACTTAGGTATTTCAGGTAAGCATATTAGTTGTCAAAATGAAAATGGCATGGTGCCAATCAATGATAACGAAGTAACACAAGAAGATGTAGATAATGTTATTCACACTGCGCGTTCAGTACCTATATCTGCAGAGCGTCGGATGTTACATGTATTACCACAAGAATACAGTATTGACTGTCAAGATGGCATAAAAAGTCCTATTGGCATGTCAGGTGTTCGTATGGAAGCCAAAGTTCATATCGTGACATGTGCCAATGACATGTCAAAAAATATTGTTAAGTGTGTAGAACGATGCGATTTAGTAGCAGATCAATTGATATTTTCGGCGTTAGCATCAAGTTACTCGGTATTAACCGAAGATGAAAAAGAACTAGGTATTTGTGTCGTTGATATGGGCGCAGGTACAATGGATATTGCTGTTTTTACTGGGGGGGCACTTCGTCATACTGCGGTAATTCCGGTGGCAGGTAATCAAGTAACAAGTGATATTGCTAAAATATTTAGAACACCATTGTCACATGCTGAAGAAATAAAAGTGCGATATGCTTGTGCGTTAAAACAATTGGTAAGCATGGAAGAAAATATTGACGTACCTAGTGTTGGAGGAAGGCCCGCACGTTCAATGTCGCGCCATACACTTTCAGAGGTTGTCGAGCCTAGATACCATGAACTATTTGAGTTAATACAAGAAGAAATAAGAGAAAGTGGTTTGGCTGACCTAATAGCTGCTGGATTTGTTCTAACTGGCGGTACTGCAAAAATGGAAGGTGTTGTTGAGTTTGCTGAAGAGGTTTTTCAGATGCCTGTCCGTATTGGAAATCCACTGAACATTGAAGGTTTAAAAGAATATGTTAACGACCCAACTTATGCAACGGTTGTCGGGTTATTGCATTACGGTATGCAAGCGAATGAGCAAGTTAATACTGAAAGTAAAAGTGGCGAAGGCGTGAAAGATTTATGGTCACGTGTTCATGCATGGTTTAAGGGTGAATTTTAGCATCAATGGTTGTGAGTATCACAAGTATTGAACGGTAATTTTTAAGTGTAGTAAGTATAAATAGCGTTCTAATAAAACGGAGAGAGAAAAATGTTTGAATTGATGGAAGATCACAAAGAAGAGGCGGTTATCAAAGTCATCGGTGTTGGTGGTGGTGGTGGTAACGCTGTAGAACACATGGTATGTCAAACGATTGAGGGCGTAGAGTTTATTACCGCCAATACAGACTCACAGGCGCTGCGTAATTCGTCTGCTACGGTGACTTTGCAATTAGGTGCTGATGTCACTAAAGGGCTGGGTGCTGGAGCTAACCCAGAAATTGGTCGCTGTGCAGCTGAAGAAGATCGTGAAACAATTAAGCAAGCACTTCAAGGCGCTGATATGGTATTCATCGCTGCTGGAATGGGAGGAGGTACAGGTACTGGAGCTGCTCCTGTCGTTGCAGAAATTGCAAGAGAAATGGGGATTTTAACGGTAGCTGTAGTTACTAAACCCTTCCCTTTTGAAGGAAAAAAGAGAATGAACTATGCTGATCAAGGTATTGAATTCTTGTCAAAAAGTGTTGACTCATTGATTACCATCCCTAATGAAAAATTATTGAAAGTATTAGGCCCAGGGACAAGTTTATTAGATGCTTTTAAAGCAGCAAATAATGTTCTGTTAGGTGCAGTACAAGGGATAGCTGAGCTTATTACTCGCCCTGGTTTAATTAATGTCGATTTTGCCGATGTGCGTACGGTTATGTCTGAAATGGGCACCGCAATGATGGGCTCTGGTACTGCTTCGGGTCCTGATCGTGCAGCAGAAGCCGCCGAATCCGCAATTTCTAGTCCATTACTTGAAGATGTTGACTTGGCCGGAGCTCGTGGGATATTAGTTAATATTACTGCCGGTATGGATATCAGCATTGATGAGTTTGAAACAGTAGGTAATGCCGTTAAAGCATTTGCCTCTGAAAATGCGACGGTTGTTGTTGGTGCAGTTATTGATCATGAGATGACAGAAGACTTACGTGTAACGGTTGTGGCAACTGGTATCGGCGCTGAGGTCAAGCCAGATATAACGTTAGTTAATCCAGTACAGCAGCAAGAGCAACAAGTTGTTGGTGGTGATTACATACCAACTCCTCAGGCCGATACGGCAATTATCTCTTCAACAATGCCCGAAGCAAATGCTCAAGCAGCACCGATGAAAACGGCAGCTTTAGATTTAGATAATTACTTAGATATACCGGCATTTTTACGTAAGCAAGCAGATTAAGCTTACCGGTAAAACGCTGATGTTTTGATTTTATTGCTTAATTTTGTTATATTATGCGCCCGCTGAAGTCAGGTGGATTAATTTTGCATTTTATAACTGAAAATTGGTGTCTCTATTTATTATGTCTTAGGCATAATTAAAGATTTCGCTGTGATTTATCTTTAACATTTTCAATTTGAGTTATTGATAAATTGGGTTAATAAGGAAAGCTCGTTATGATTAAACAACGTACACTTAAAGAAAGTGTTTCAGCCATGGGCGTTGGATTACATAAAGGTGAAAAAGTGCAGTTAACTCTCCGTCCTGCGCCAGCTAACACCGGTATTGTATTCCGTCGTGTGGATCTTGATCCCGTAGTAGACATCAAAGCAACTCCAGAAGCTGTTGGTGAAACTACCCTATGCACATGTTTAGTTAACGAGCAGAATGTAAAAATATCGACAGTAGAGCACTTATTATCTGCGGTTGCTGCTTTAGGCATTGATAATTTAATTATCGATGTTGATTCATTTGAAATTCCAATTATGGATGGCAGTGCATTACCCTTTGTTTATCTTATTCAATCGGTAGGCATTGAAACTTTAAATGTGGCTAAACGTTTTTTACGTATTAAAAAGCCAATTAGAGTACAAGAAGGTGATAAGTGGGCTGAGTTATTACCTTATGAAGGTTTTAAAGTAAATTTTGCAATTGAATTTGAACATCCCGTTATTGTAAATACGGTTCAGAAAATGCAGATGGACTTTTCTACCTGCTCATTTATTAAAGAGATTAGTCGTGCAAGAACGTTTGGTTTCATGAAAGATATTGAATACTTACGCTCTCATGATCTTGCCTTAGGTGGTAGCTTAGAAAATGCAATTGTGCTTGATGAATACCGAATGCTGAATAAAACTGAGCTACGTTACGATGATGAATTTGTAAAACATAAAATATTAGATGCTATTGGTGATTTATACATGGGCGGTGTCAGTATTTTAGGCGAGCTTAATGCGTTTAAATCAGGCCATGCGCTGAATAACTTATTACTTAGAGAAGTTTTTAAACAAGAAGATTCATGGGAATATATTACCTATGAAGATGAAGAAAAATCACCTATTGAATATCAAGAAATAAGCTCTTCTGCATTTTAAATATCCTATTTATATTCGTTAACTGCTAGCTATTGCTGGCAGTTTTACTATTCAAAGTATTATTTCTTAGCATGGCTGGCTAATTTCAATAATTTTTCTCTTAAGCCTTTTGGTGCATGTTGGGCTATATCTTTTAAATGGCTTGCTGTACTTTTAGATATTGAATATGAGTTTTTAGCAGTGACCTTTGATGAAGATGGTTTTATAATTTGTTTGTGAGTAAAGGGATTAACTTTGATATCAATTCTATCAAATTTACCTTGGGTGACATCGATAAGTTGTTGGCAAATTTTATTACGTTCAAATTGCAATCGCTGACCCCAAACAGGGGATTTAACTTCGATTATTAAAGTGTTTCTTTCAAAGTTGGCAATTTTCCAGGAGTCATCAGGTAGGTCTGGGCAAATTTGGCGGACAATGTCGGCTAATATGGCCAAAGAGTTGGTTTTTTCTTGAATATGTGCCAAAGTGCCTGACGATGAATTTAGCAGGCTAGACATATCTACAGGTTTTTTTGATTTTCTTGCCATAGCGCTAATGAAACCTAGTTAAAATGAAGTAAATAATTATGAGTTTAACATTACTATACCGTGGAAAAAACGTTAGATTTACAATGAAACTGAATAAGTTACATTGGTTGTCTGCGGTGATGGCGTTTGCATTAACTTCAGGTGTAATCATTCACTTGATATTTGCTACTGATGCCGTACCAGATAAAAGCCATTATGGGCTAGTTCCGCCTGAAATAAATAAACCATCAACAGAACATCAATCTACGGCAAATGTTGTCGCACTGACCATTAAAATTGCTGAATTACAAAGCCATGTTTTACGACTCAATGCATTAGGTAACCGACTTGCAGATGAAGCAAACATTCCTAAAAATGAATTTGATTTTGATATGTTGCCCGCAAGTGGCGGACCAATACAGCATTCTGATACCAGTAATCAAATCGTGGGTGAAAAATCATTAGCAAAGATGTTAATAAATATCCTTGAATTAGAAAGACAGTTAGATAATGAAGAAAAACAACTGAAATTACTTGAATCTTTAACATTAGGACACCATATAGAAAATACGCGTTATTTATCTGGTCGGCCAATAAGCAAAGGTTGGTTATCATCATACTTTGGTGTCAGGAAAGATCCCTTTAATGGGCGTCCGGCAATGCATAAAGGTATTGATTTTGCGGGTAAAGAAGATGCAGGTATTATTGCAACTGCATCTGGGGTGGTAAGTTGGTCAGCAAAGCGACATGGCTATGGTAATTTAATTGAAATTAACCATGGTGATGGTTATAAAACACGCTATGGACATAATAAAACTTTATTGGTTAATGTTGGCGAAGTGGTCACTAAAGGGCAGGTCATCGCTAAGATGGGCAGTACAGGGCGCTCAACAGGACCTCATGTTCATTACGAAATATTACGCAATGATAAACAAATTAATCCAATTAAGTATGTCTACCGTAAGGCAAAATAGTTTGTTGAACTTGCGATAGACTTTAATAGAAAAAAATAGTGTTTTTTGTGAACGATACTTGTCGTTCACTTTATTTTTAGGCAGAAAACTTTTTACAATAAGTGGTTAAATAAGATGTTCGTAAAATTAATAACAAAGTTGTTTGGTAGTCGTAACGATAGATTATTAAAACAAATGAATAAAGAAGTTATCAAAATAAATGCGCTAGAGCCTGTTATAGAAGCACTAAGTGATGAAGAATTAAAGGCTAAGGCAACAGAGTTTAAAAGTCGTTATGATGAAGGTGAAACTCTAGAGTCTCTTTTACCTGAAGCTTTTGCTGTCGTTCGTGAAGCGAGTAAACGTGTATTTGGAATGCGTCACTTTGATGTGCAAATGCTTGGTGGCATGGTACTTAATGACGGTAAAATTGCCGAAATGCGCACAGGTGAAGGTAAAACGTTGACCGCAACATTACCTTCTTATTTACATGGTTTAACGGGTAAAGGCGTTCATGTTATAACCGTCAACGATTACCTTGCCACACGTGATGCCGATTGGAGTCGCCCTTTATTTGAATTTTTAGGTTTGACTGTTGGTTGTAATGTTGCCGGAATGGCACCCCAAGATAAACAAGCCGCTTATCAAGCATCAATCACTTATGGTACAAATAACGAATTTGGTTTTGATTACTTGCGCGATAATATGGCTTTCTCGCCGGAAGAACGCTCACAAAAAGCATTAAGTTTTGCCATTATTGATGAAGTTGATTCAATCTTAATTGATGAGGCGCGAACTCCCTTAATTATATCTGGTCAAGCCGAAGATAGCTCTGAAATGTATCGTATGGTTAACACTATAGTACCAACGTTAGAGCAACAAGAAGAAGAAGATAAAGAAGACGAAGAAAGCACTGGTGATTACACCATTGATGAAAAAAGCAAACAGATATACTTAACTGAACGTGGACAAATTCGCGTTGAACAAATAATGCGGGACAAAGAGTTAATTCAAGACGGCGAGTCATTATTCTCTGCAGCAAACATTACTTTACTTCACCATGTTATGGCGGCATTGCGTGCTCATAAACTGTTCATGAAAGATGTCGACTATATTGTTAAAGAAGATGAAATCGTTATTGTTGATGAACATACTGGTCGTACTATGGATGGCCGTCGATGGTCTGAAGGCTTACATCAGGCAGTTGAAGCTAAAGAAGGTGTAAACGTTCAAAACGAAAACCAAACCCTTGCATCAATCACCTTTCAAAATTATTTTAGATTGTATGGCCGTTTATCGGGAATGACAGGTACAGCAGATACCGAAGCATTTGAGTTTTCACATATCTACGGTTTAGAAACGGTAATTATCCCAACTAACCAACCGATGATCCGTGATGATAGATCAGATCTTATTTATCTTACCGCTGAAGAAAAATATGAAGCTATCTTAGAAGATATCAAAGATTGTGTCGAGCGAGGTCAACCGGCTTTAGTAGGTACAATCAGCATCGAAAACTCTGAATTTTTATCAAATCTATTAAAGAAAGAAAAGATAAAGCATAAAGTACTAAACGCTAAATTCCATCAACAAGAAGCAGAAATAGTTGCTGACGCTGGTAAAGTTGGTTCGATAACTATAGCGACCAATATGGCCGGCCGTGGTACTGATATCGTATTAGGCGGTAATTTAACTGCCACTTTAGATAAACTTGTTAATCCAACCGACGATCAAATAGAGAAAGTTAAAGCTGATTGGCAAATTGAACACGACAAAGTGCTTGAGTTAGGTGGCTTACATATTGTTGCTACTGAACGTCATGAGTCACGCCGAATAGATAACCAGCTTCGAGGGCGCTCTGGTCGACAAGGTGATTCTGGTTCAACTCGTTTCTACCTATCAATGGAAGATTCACTAATGCGAATTTTTGCCTCTGAACGTATTGCCAATATGATGCGTAAATTAGGTATGGAACACGGTGAAGCTATCGAGCATCCATGGGTAACTCGTAGTATTGAAAATGCTCAACGTAAAGTTGAAGGCAGAAACTTCGATATGCGTAAACAGTTATTAGAGTTTGATGATGTTGCCAACGACCAACGTAAGGTTATTTACGAACAACGTAACGAATTACTTGATGAAGAACAAATCGGTGATGTGATTCAAGCAATTCGCGGTGATGTTATCAATGGCGTTATTGATCAACATATTCCACCACAATCACTCGCTGAAATGTGGGATGTTAGTGGTCTTGAAGAGCGTATTAAAGGTGAATTTAATACCGGATTACCCCTTCAAAAATGGTTAGATGAAGATAGTAAACTGCATGAAGAAAGTTTACGTGAAAAAATTGTCGCTGATTTTGAAAAAGCTTATACCGATAAAGAAGAAATGGTCGGGGCAGATGTTATCCGTCAATTTGAGAAAGCGGTAATGTTGCAAAGTTTAGATTCTCATTGGAAAGAACACTTAGCGGCTATGGACCACCTACGTCAAGGTATACACCTGCGTGGTTATGCTCAGAAAAACCCTAAGCAAGAATACAAACGCGAATCTTTCGAGCTGTTTAGTGAAATGCTAGAGAACTTGAAATATGACGTTATAGGTATTTTAAGTAAAGTTAGAATTCAAGCTGAATCAGATGTTGAAGCTGTAGATGAACAGCGTCGGAAATCTGAAGAAGTGCCAAAAGAATTTACTCATCAAGCTGCAGATGGCACTAATGACAAACCTTCAATGCCACGAGTAGGCCGTAATGTACCCTGTCCATGTGGTTCAGGTAAAAAGTATAAACAATGTCATGGCAAACTTTCTTAACAGTTTGCAGGTAGTTAGAAAAGCGGCTTAGCCGCTTTTTTTATGCTTATTTAACAACAAATAACTTTTTGTATATACAGGAAATAGTAATGACATCAATTGTACATGTAGCGGTTGGGGTAATTTATAGAGAGAAAAAAGTATTTCTAACCAAGCGTGCGATAAATGCTCATCAAGGAGGTAAATGGGAGTTTCCTGGGGGTAAGGTAGAACAAGGTGAAACAGTTAGCCAAGCATTAGCTAGGGAGCTTAAAGAGGAGGTTGGTATTGAAGTACTATCTTGTCAACCGCTTACAGTGATTAAACACGACTATGGTGATAAACAGGTATGTTTGGACGTATTTATCGTAGATAATTTCTTATTTGAGCCAAAGGCGTTGGAAGGTCAAGAACAGGCTTGGTACAAGATTGAACATCTAGACAAATTAGATTTTCCTGAGGCAAATAAAGAAATAGTTAGTTTGCTAACTGCTCAATATTGTTAAATTTTATTAATTTTTTATACTAAAGTATAGTTACATAAAAGATGTATGGCTAAATGGCTAGTTGCACCTTATTCTGGCTCGACAAAAAATTTATTATTCATTAAAAACTCATCCTCTAAGGCATCAAGCATTTCCTCAGTCAGCGGTGTATCACTTTGAGAACGTTGAGATATTTTATGGTTTTCATCCGCCCAATCACCAAGATCTAGTAATCGACAACGCTCACTACAAAATGGCTTGAATAAACTTTCCGGTTGCCAAATTACTTCTTTTTGGCATTGAGGACAAGGAACTTTTAAGGTCATAATTTAACTTTTCTTAATTGCTAATACTTAATTACTAATGCTTAATTATACACTCTATATTTTGTACATAAAATTATTTCAGGGTGTTTTAGTAAAATAATTAACGTGAACTCGGTATAAGCAAATAATATTATTATAGTCATCCCCGAGGTGTTTTTTTCGGGGATCTCGCGTTTAAATGGCAAAGATTCCGGCCTAAAATATTACCGGAATGACGAAGCGTAGAATAAATAACTTAAACCTAGTTAGGGGGTAATTACAACAGAGAAGAAAGTGATTTAGCAACTGGCAAGCTGAAATTCAGTGGCTTGGTTTGAATATCGTCTGCCACTTTCTTCACATGGCAGCATAAACCTAATTGAATAACGAAATTTATTACCACTGACACTTGGGTAATATTGAGCGTTTTGTGGAACTTTTATTCTCAAAAGTAAAATACCTTCGCCGCTGTCTTGGTAGAAACCACTTTCGGTTTCAATTTTTTTAAACTCACCACGCTGACGGATAAATTTAAGTATTAGGAATAAAGCCTTTCGAACATAGTCGAGTAATGAAATCCAATGGCGAATGTCTTTAGCTATTGTCTCTGTTTTTTGATTTATCCAAAAATGTAGTTGCGGTAAATCAAAACTCGAATTACCCCCTTGAATAGCGAAGCGTTGTTTCAAAGAACTAATTAATTTATCTTCTTTAAGCTGCCACCAAGTAGGGCTGTTACCTTTTAACTGGCAAGACAATTGAACTGTTTGTTGGATGTTTTCACTAATTGCACTACTATCTATCGCAGGAGATTTTGACCAAATCACTAGGTTTTGTTCAATTTTTTCAAGATCTTTAATGAGATCACCACGAATATCATTTCGGTCAAGGCAATCTATAATTGAGAACAAAGCATTAAAAAAAACTTGATGATAGTTAGTTATATTTTCAGGCAAGCAGTTGTCAACCTGAGAGAATAACTGCTCAAGTTTTAGATAATTACGTATTCTCTCATTAAGCGGGTGCTCATATAATATAGTGGTCATAGAGTATTGCGTTGATGCCTAAAAGTGGTTGAATTTTGTTCAATGATTTGTATTATCTTAACCATAGTTAAATAAAATGGCTAATTTTTTCCATTTTTATTTTAATTGAACATATTGGTGATAAAGAGAATCAAGATATTTTACTTGTTTTATGGTGAAGCTTAAATCGAAGTTACTATTATCAATAACATCATCAGCAGCGTTTAATCGATCACTTCTAGAAATTTGACTAGCAATGATCGATTTTATTTCGATTTCACTACTAGTATCCCGTTTTAATGACCTGATAATTTGCTCATTTTCCGTGATATCTATAACCAGCACACGATCAACAATATTATCGAGTTTATTTTCTAAGAGTAAAGGAGCAACTAAGAGACAGTAGGGACTGCTACTTGACTCAATGTCTTCAAGTATTTTATTACGAATAATAGGGTGTAATAATTGATTAAGCCATATTTTGTCTTCTGAATTGCTAAATATACGAGTTCGAAGTAGTGAGCGGTTAAGTTGGCCAGAGCTATCAAGATAGTCATCGCCAAAATGCTCAATAATACTTCGTAAAGCGGTAGTGTTCGGCTCAACGACTTGGCGGGCGACAATATCCGCATCAATAATATCTATACCTAATTGAGCAAACATATTGGCAACCGTTGTTTTCCCGCTACCAATACCACCCGTTAAACCTACAATAAATGAAGTCATGAATATCTATTTAATGCCTCGCTTCCGTTGGACGTGGGGGGTTTCCGTAGCAGGGTGCTTGATACCCTTGGCCATATTTGTACCTAGCACCATTTATGGCGTTTGGAGATTGCATACTGAGTTTGGACATTGGTCCCCAATGATCTGTTTTTCCAGTTGTGGTTATCGACTT
>JALJPB010000026.1 GCA_022969175.1 Colwellia sp.
TACCTACCCAGCATCGCTCGCCCACGTTGACTTCTCCCGCTAAATTTACTCCAGGAGATATATGACAAAAATCACCTAAGTTATTATCATGATCGATGTTAGCGCCAGTATTAATAATTACACCATCGCCTATGATAGTACCTATGTTAATGCAAGCATTTGCTACGATTAAGACCCCTTCTCCTATTTCTATATGATCACTTAACGTTGCATAAGGAGATATAAGAGAAGTGATGGTCAATCCAAGTTTTTTAAATTCAGCGTATTTTTTTGCCCGAATGTCATTGTTGCCAATGGCGATAAATATAGCCGCGTATTGACTGGCATGTTTGATCAGAGTTGATTCATCACCAGCTACTTGCCATTCGCCGCAATGGGATATTTCTGGATAAGCAAGATCGAAAAAGTGAACATTCCAGCCAAGCTGCTCTGCAATATCTGCTGCTACTTTACCATGTCCACCAGCGCCTAAAATGGCTAGATTTTTCATTACTACCTCGTTAACTTCTATAATTTATTTTTATTTGAACCGATAAATTTACACATTGTTGCTTCGCCTTCAGCACTTACATCAGCTTGAACAAATACCTTCTTAATAGTAAGAAACAGTATTTTAATATCAAGCCAGAATGAATGATTGTCAACATACCAAACATCAAAGGCAAACTTTTCTTCCCAACTAATGGCATTTCGGCCATTAACTTGAGCCCAGCCAGTAATACCGGGTTTTACATCATGACGGCGCGACTGCTCTTTTGAGTATAAAGGCAGATATTCCACCAACAGCGGCCTTGGGCCAACTAGGCTCATATCGCCTTTGAGTACACACCAAAGACCAGGGAGTTCATCTAAGCTGCTGTTTCTTAGTTTTTTGCCAAAGGGGATTAATCGTTCGTTATCGGGAAGTGGATGTCCTTGGTCATCATTTGCATCTTTCATGGAACGAAATTTTATCATCTCAAAAATTTCTCCATTCAGCCCAGGACGTTTTTGTCTGAATAAAACAGGTTTTCCTAGATTTTTAGCTACCTTTTTACTAAGCAACAAGATAATTGGAGAAAATAGTATTAGAACCATCGAAGAAACTACAATATCGAATAAACGTTTAATCATGTTGATGATAACTCTTTTCAATATATTGAACGAATTGCTCTGCTAGTATTTTACGATCAAATCTTTCTTTAGCTAATCTTAAGGCGTTATCTGACATGCTAGGAATACTTTCTCTAATAGAGTTTAAATCAATGAGTGCTTGTGCCAAAGCATTATTGTCATCAGCAGGTACTACAATCCCACATTCATATTGGGTAATTAGCTCTGCCAACCATCCAGGGTAATTATTGATAACAGGCAAGCCAGAGGCTATATAATCAAAAAATTTGTTCGGAGAGGTGCCATAATAAAATGCAGGAATATTGGCGAGAAGCTGCAAGCCCACATCAGCTCTAGCCATAAGTTGGGCTAATTTATCTTTGTTTACAGGATCTAAAAAAATAAGATTATTTAAATCTAGGATTTTAGCTTGTGCTTGCAGTTCCGGTTTTAATTTACCTTGCCCGATGAGAATAATTTTAACATCAGTTATATTTTTTTCTTGTAGGATTTTAGCTGCATCAAGAATATTCTTTAAGCCATTTGCTTGACCGTGTGTACCCGTGAAAACAGCAACGAAGTCATCATCACCAATACTATCAGGTTGCCACTGCTCATCTATCGCTGAAAAAATTTCTAAATCACAGCCATTGGGAATATTCGCTATTTCGCTACCCTTAGGTAAATAACGTGCAATTCCTTTGACAATGCCGGGCGATAAACCAATATGACCATGGGCACTTTTATAAGCAACCCATTCAAGAACTGACAATAAGCCTAAGATCATCGGGTTTTTAATCACTCCCATTTTTTTAGGGAGTTCTGGCCATAGATCTCTTACTTCAAAGATAAAATGTTTTTGTCTTAACCAACGAGCAAAAATACCAGGAAGTGCAGCAGTTAGAGGGGTTGTTGTCGCGAATACCACCTCATAATTAAGGGTTAATGAAAGCTTAATACTTTTATAGGCAAATTTTAAAAATGCCAAAGTACGCTGTAAAAATGTTTGGCTATTGGAGTAATCTAATGAGAACTCAATAACGTTAATACCATCGACATTACCTCTTCGTTGTCCATTGACAAACGCTGTAGATAATCCTGTGTTACCGCCACTATAGGAACCGCAAACCATAGTAACCTTATGACCTTTTTCTATGAGTTTTTTGGCCATTTCATAGGAGCGAATACCCGTTGCACCTAAAGGTGTAGAAAAATGTTGATGAAAGTATAGTATTTTCATTAAGACCAACTAAGTAATGTATAAACTTTGCCCGCTTGAGCAAGAGTGATCTCTAGCACAGGAATTTTATTCCTTTTTAAATAGTATCTTGACTGATAACCTTCAACAATAGTAATTTTCTTTATTGGAGTATCGGCAGATATATCAATGGTGAATCGTCCTGAGCTTATTTTATTACCACTTTGTTGCCAATCTTTATTAGGTAGATGCCATCTTAACGTTGCTTTATCTTTGAGGCCATCAATTGAATCAGTAATGTGAAGATTGTTTTTTGTTAAATGAATTTCGCGTTTATGACTATGTCCAAGGTCATTGACATATTGAGCACACAGGTGATGTTTACTTTTGTTTGTGACCTCACTATCAATCCATTGATTATACAAAAATTGTGATAATTTTGGCATTTGCTCATGTTGATCAAATTGAATCGTATTGTGCGAACTTACACTAGTAAAATAAGCTTGTAATTTAGATTCACAATTATAACTGTAGCTTCCGGTCCCTACTAAAATATTTTCATCAGCTATCCAAACATCTAGGTGTAGCGCATCACAGCAAGCTGGGCGAAATTGAGTATTGGGTGTTCTTATATAACATCGGGCATAATCATTTTCTATTAGTTGATAGCTTGTATTTAGTGAGTTTACTGGTAATGGGCTAGTCTCTTCGTTAATATTTTTGTTTGTTGGTAATAGCAACATCAATTGATTCAAAGGATGATTTATTTCATAAATTGTACTTGCTCGAAACAATACTGACGCCCACTGAATTGATGGACGATAATCTACATAGTCGCACGATGTTAATGGTAGTAATTGAGCCCCATCATTCAAACCTAAAATCGGAGTTTTTCCTGAAGTTACTGATATTGTTGAATGCAGCCAATCAATTGCTTTATCAATTTTTTGGTAATATAAAGCACTAAACGTAGATTGATTAAATTGTTGTCTGAAAAATTCTACCAACGATAAAGTGTCTAACATTAAACGGTGATAATTGACTGAGTGTTGGCTAAATACACCGTCGTTATCAATCAATTTATCGACTCTGTTTTCTAGCCAGTATTCACCCGTTTTTATCCATTGTTGTATAACAGATTTTTTTTGATATTTAGCATTTTTTTCAAGCAACAAACTGCCAATGTACAAAGCTGCCGCTTCACTAGTGCCATGATTGTTATCTTGTGCCATGGCATAGTGAATAGTGGGAGAGATACGTACTAAATGGGCATATAAAAAATCGGCTAAGTCAGTAGTAATAGCTTTTTCTTGATTAAGTAAATAGGCGGTTGCCGCTAAATGCATCACTCTAATTGAAGCCTCTTGACCGCACTTCCAATTTACTCCTTGATTAATTGGATTATGTGCGCTCCAATCATTTAACCAATGGTTTAATGTGTCGAGATACTCAAGTTTATTAGTAATCATAAAGTCGATTGAAAAACAGAATAACCAATTAAAGCGTGATAACTCCCAAACGGTTTTAATATCGCCAACAGCTAAGTCAAAATCATTGAGTTGACTCCAATGCATCGCATTATTCTTGACAACATTTTCATTATTAACCGCTTTAAGCCAGTTAGGAGCTTGCGAGGTATCGACATGCAACCACCCAAAAGCTTTTAGCTTTACCGACGTAATGTTTTTATTAGTTATTCTCAACGGCTGTTCAGAAAAGAATATTGCTGAAGGTTTATTTTTAAATTGATTATCTATAGGCAACTTCTTTTGAAAATAACCGAGCTTTATGGCAAACCTATAAACAGCAACATAAAATATATTGCTGATGCCGAGACGTTTATAGGTGAGGAGTTTATCGATAATTTTCATTACTAGTATTAACTCTGTTTCCTTAATTGTTCAGCAACATCAATGCTTACTTGGGCCACTTCAAAGATTTCTTCAATAGGAATAGGTGAGTCTTTACCGTTATTTATGGCATCTATAAAGGCCGCGGCACAAGCATTTTGTCCTTTATCTTGTTGCCATAAATTTAATTTTTTAAAGTTTTTAAAACCAAATGCTCTAAGTTTTCTAAAGTTATCTAGTTGTAATACTTTACCATCGGTGAATACTTCAATACGTTCTTTTGGAAAGGCATTTGACCCGTTGGCTAAGTAATTTATGGTACCAAATGAACCATCTTCAAAACCTAAAATTATAGCGGCTTTATCTTCACATATATCAATTGAGTCATTATGGCCGATTCTTCTTGCTTGCACTGAAATGATTTTATGGCCGACTAAAAAGCGCATAAGATCAATAAAGTGACACGCTTCACCAATAATTCGACCACCACCACGTTCAATATCTTGCGTCCAATGATCTTTAGGAATTGCCCCTGCATTCATGGTCATAATTAATGATTTTGGTTGTGAAATAGGATGAAGTAATGCTTTCATTTTAACAATTTGTGGCGCAAAACGTCGATTAAAACCTACCATAAGATGCTTTGTGTAAGTACTCGCATACTTTTTATAGCTTGCCTTGACGTTATCTAGTTGTTCCTGATTAATCGCTAGAGGCTTTTCGACAAAAATATTTTTATTATTTTCAATTGATTGGCTAACAAACTGGGCATGGGTATGGTGTTGAGTAACAATAGCAATAGTATTGATGGCATCATTTTCAATCATGGCAGTGGTGTCTGTTGTCGCTTGATGAAAACCATTGTCTTTACCATGAATAACACTGTTTACACCGCCAGAAGTAGAGAGTGTATGTAGCTGGGCATTTGCCTTTTTAAACGCGGGAATTAAAATACGTGATGCGTAATTGCCTGCACCGACAAAACCAACAATAGCTGATTGAGCATCAAAAGAATTATTCGCATTTATCTCAAGGTTAGGTCTTAAGGGAGACTCTTTTTGTTTTGGATACTCAAGTAAAATACCTAAAACTTGCTTATTATCGGTGAGTGTTTCATAGGCTGATAAAGCATCCTCAAATAAAAATCGATGGCTTATCAGTGGTTTTACATCAATTTTACCTAACGACATCATATCTAAAATAGCAATAAAATTACGTTGTTCAGTCCATCGAACAAATCCTAATGGATAATCATTGCCTTGGCTTTCATAGGCATCGTCATATCGTCCTGGCCCATACGAACAAGACACTTGAAAACTTAATTCTTTCTGGTAAAACTCACTACGATTTAGCTCTAATCCGGTAACACCTACTAATACAATTCGACCACGTTTTCTCGACATGTTGGCAGCTTGAGAAACCGGATCGCTTGACGTTGTTGATGCGGTAATAATAACAGCATCAACGCCATTACCTCGACTAAATGCGATACCATTTGCAACGGGGTCTTCTCCCAACGATGGATTACACACTTGTGCACCAAAACTTTTTGCCAACGCTAACTTGTTTTCATCAAAGTCGATGGCGAGTACTCTACAACCATTAGCAATTAATAATTGAATGGTTAATAAACCAATTAAGCCAGCGCCAATTACGACAACAGATTCACCTAACGTCGGCTTTGTTAAACGAATACCTTGTAAGCCAATGGAAGCTAATACGGTAAAAACAGCACTTTCATCATCAACATTATCAGGGATTTTTGCACAGAGGTTTTTTGCAATACAAACTAAATTTGCGTGTGGTCCGTTAGATACTATCCTATCACCTTCGGTAAATTCAGAGACTCCTTTGCCAATACTGATAGCATTTCCGACATGGCAATAACCTAAAGGTAATGGTTGCCCAAGTTTAGATTTTACCGCATCAATAGTCGTCATTAGGCCATCTGTTTTTACTTTATCTAGCACCATCTTTACTTTATCAGGTTGCTTTCGAGCTTTGTCGAGCAAAGAAGCTTTACCAAAATCGACCAGCATTCTCTCAGTTCCCACTGAAATGAGACTAACGCTTGATCTTATGAGTAAATGCCTCGA
Organism: Colwellia sp.; assembly: GCA_022969175.1. Lineage (GTDB taxonomy): Bacteria > Pseudomonadota > Gammaproteobacteria > Enterobacterales > Alteromonadaceae > JALJPB01. The sequence continues at coordinate 6,237 of JALJPB010000026.1, forward strand.
TTTTACTTGCGGATCAGGTGCGGTGATAATGGATGTTTCGCCATTGCCCATATTTTGGAGGATTTGTTTCATAAATAAACTCGTTTGATATTTTTAGTTGTTAAATAGACCAAGATAAATGGAATTATTGAAAATATATACCTTGCAAAGAAGCCTAAAAATTCAGCGTAAAAAAATTGTGTTGAAAATACAACTACTGAAAAAAGATAGATTAGTTTTATCGCAGGGGAATTTTGTTTCCTTAAAAATATAAAATATAAGCTTAGGAAAATAGCTATAACCAGGCTGCCGACCACAGATCCTATTATGCCAAAATTCATCAGTAATTCAGTTTGAAAACCTGTAGTTAAAGAAGAGTTACCACGTCTTCCTACAACATAAGAACCTGGATATATTAAGTTTTTAAGTTTAGGGCCAGCGCCAAGAGGTTTATCTGCCCACAATGCCCTTGGAATAAAATTGGCAATCGCTGCTGTATAGGTATTGCCCATTTCATATTTATATTCGTGGCTTAATAACCAAACAATATTTTCATGATTGCCAAAAGCGCCATTAAGGGAGTTGACCATTCCGTATTGAGAATCTTGTTGAATGGAATCGTAGCCTTGATGCCTTACTTTGCCAATAATATGAAGAGAAAAAGAAAACCCTATTATGACCAAAATCAAAGTTATCGTTTTTTTTAGTTGACTCTTGGTAATATGGCCGGAATATTTATGATTAAATGCCATAGAAAAAGCTAATAAGCTAATAATTAATATAAACAATGAATTCCTATTACTATTAATACTATAGTATGTTGCGGCTAGTAAAAATGCGGTAATAAAGGATACAAAGCTTGCTTTTCTTAACCATTTTATATTGTTAGAATGAAGATAAATGAAGAAAAATAATAAGCAAGATATGTAGGTCCAGTGCGCTAATAATAAAGCAAGTCCATTGCCAACGCCCATGGATATTCGGTCGGTAATATATGCGTCAAACCCCATTGATAAGATAGCAATAATGTTTTTAGTCGAAAAGTAAGCACCTATTGCAAATACTAATATAGACACCAAAAAGACTCGTTTTAGATAATTCGGGGATAGTTTCATAAACAACAATTGTTGTTTACCTTCTAGTTGAAAGCTATTGATACCAAAAAGAAAACAAGCATGGACAATAAATGAAAATAGTATTGAGTAGATATATATATCTATAGGATAGTCGTTTTGGTATCTAAAAAAACTTACATCCCATTGTAATACCGGTAAAAGTAAATGGATCAAAAAATAAAACAAGCTTGATAAAACAAACATGCTAGTAAAAAACTGTGAGATTCCACGCCTGTAAACATTAAATAAACAGATAAAAAATATTATAAAACTTAGAACAATGAAGAGTAAATAAATCACTTAGGTAAAAAATCTACAAATTTTCCCAAGTACTCTTTGGAGTTACCAATTATATTACCTGGACTGCCAGCATAAATTGAAAAGTCAGGGACTTTCCCTCTTACCACTGTACCTGCTGCAACGATACATCCTTTACCAATCTCACATCCTGGCATCAAAATTGTGCCTGTGCCAATAAAGGAGTAATCGCCAATTTTAACACCTTGAATTCGCCCTAATGGTTTTTGTTGATCAATATTGAATGCTTTAGCTACTGTGTGTAATGCCCAATCGTGTGTTAACACTCTAATATAGCTAGACATGGTAACTTCTTTGCCAATTGAAATTAAACTGTAATCAGTACCATCAAACCAAATCTTAGATGATATATAATTTGGTTTACCGTTAAACTTCATGCCCCACCTTTTAAAAAAGAAATATAAAATCTCCGTTGACCATCTTGGTTTTATAAAGCAAACAAGTTTTGCTGATGAAAAACATATTACCTTTTCAATTTTATTTGGTTTTGACATCTTGTACCTCAATTTGGTGAATAATACTTTTCAGCTGTACTTCAAAAGGTTTAAATTTTGTAGTTGTAGTCGGCTCAAAGCTAAATGTTGACTTTTTATTATTAATAAGTGTCCTGACTTTAGTAATCAACATTGAATGATCATGATAAGGGACTGAAATTGACCATTTTTCCTTGTTAAGGAATTGGGCAGTTTTGACTTCAGAATTTACAATGATTTTCACTCCCGACATTATAGCGTCACCCCATTTATTCGATTCTGCAAACTGGTTTATTTTATGTTTAGGATCATAATACGTTAAAACAAAATCTGAACATAGGTAGGAGGCAAGCGCTTCTGAATTTGAAACCGAGCCCAAATAAACGACATTATCTTGTTGTGATAATGCCTTAGCTGCAGGGCAATCTATTTTCCCTGCTAAAATAATTTTAAAATCATCATTTTTAAATGCTTGTGATAATGCTAATGCTGCAGCCATACCTCTATCTTCGCCAAGCCATCCATTGACATTAATTATTAGACCTGCCTTCGGCCAAACTTTATTTTTAAATATTTCTTGAGCAAGGTCGAGTTCACTTTGACTAGGCATGTTTTTTAAAATAAAAAAATTATTTGATTCAAAGTCATACCTTTCTTTACCAGGTATTATATGCATAAATACATTTCTTGATGTGTAACGTTCTAATTTCTCAACCATACTTTTTATTAAGCTAGGCATCGAAAAAACCATTGAAAACCTATCAGCGTCATCAAAAATCACTTTGTTTTTTCTAAATTTACTTGCCAGTAGTGCTGGGAATGCTGTTTCAAACCCTAAAGCCCAAACGGCTTTATCGGCAGGTAACCTTAGGCAATAAAAGAATACTTTTATCATCCATAAAATATACAGTAGTTTGACTTTTTTTCCTCCATAGCCGCCACCAGACATAAGGATTTTTTTTTGTATCGTGGCAGTTGAAAAATAAATTTCTTCTGATTCCCCTTTTATTCTCTGCCAACCAACATGTTTAATCGCTGTGTTTTTGTCTTGTAGTAACATGAATTTAGCCAGTTTAAAAAGCCGAGTTCTATTTGATAATGACGATAATGGAGCGATGATATCTAAACTTTTCATGTGATTATTTTTTTATTTATATTGAAAACAACTCGACGAGTATAATGTCTAGCAATCCCTAATCTACATAACCAATGAAAGCTTGAGGTATACGCGATATATTCTGCGGCTTCAACGTCTTTAAATACATTAAGGATTATGACTAAAGTACCAATATAGATAATTAAAATCAGCCAATTTAATTTTGCGGTAATGCTAAGGATTTTATTATCAGCAAATATCCCTAAACACACCGATGATGTAGTATATATTCCTCTTGAAAGGCACAACAAAAATAATGCCAATATAATTGAAAAATTCATTTGAATATTATTGTTTTTATAAAAATAGTTAAATGCAACAAAACCTATAACAATAGATATTATAGTAATCCCTAAAGAATACTTAATTATATTAGAATTTAGCTTTTGATAGTCAACCAGGCTGAATGTTTTAACTCTTCTTATTTTAGGACCGAGATAAAATCCTAGAAAGCCATTAATACTTAATGCTATTGGTGTAAAAACAATAAAGTGAGCATACAGAATATGAGAGACATTTGATTGGCCAAAAAAATTAATTAAAAATTGCTCGCCATAAACAGAAAGTATCAGAGTTAAGTTATGAAATAAAAACAATAATCCAATATTTCTTGCATTATCAACAGGTAGTTGTGAGTTTACAGGTACATGCTCAATTGAAGTAGAGAAATACATCACTAGAGCAACTATCAATATCAAAGAAAGTGCTGATAAATACCAAAGGTCAATTTGATTAGTAAAGGAAAAATACAGGAAAAACAACAGCAAGCATTTCCATGCATTGGTCGTAAACTGTGCTCTTATCAGTTGGTTTCTGGATCTGAATATAGCTGAAAAAAATAAAATACTAGAAAATAAAATAATATTTAAAAACAGAATATATTGGTTATTAGTTGTAGGATTAATGATTGAAATAGCAATAACTAGCGCTAATGCAATTAATGTTATTTGAACTGAAAAAGTTTTTAACAGGGAGCTTACCAAGTGTGGGTTTCTTACTAAAACTTGGTCTAAGCCAAGTAAACCCAAGCTGCCAGTAATAAAGAGTAGTGATTTATAATAAGCCCAATTTGCAGCAAACTCTATGGGGAAATTAGTCACCACGTACAAATCAGTTATCAGGAAAGCTAAAATGCCTAAGCCATAGAAAAGAAAGCTAATGAATAATTTAACGTTAACTTTCATTGATGTGTCGTGTTCCAATTTTTCTTGCCGGATTACCTGTATAAATACCAATTTTTTCAGCGTATCTTGTTAAAATAGCCCCAGAAGGGTTGATGTGATCCATTGAAATGGTGACCCTAGTATCTACAAATAATTTAGGCGCTTTATAATACTTTCTATAGAGCCACCATCTTAAAATTCTCAATGTTGGTGAAGAAAAAATAGAGAAGTCTTTGATTATTAATATTAGTATTTTAATTAAATTATTCATAATAGTACTAAATATTTCGCTTAATTTTTTTTCCTTGAAATAGTAACAATGAAATGAAAAGAAAAGTCAGTTAAATAAAAAAAGTTAAACTCAATTAAATTTATAATAGAGCCATCTTATGAAAATTTTAGCCAGGAGTAAAAATTATTATTCTTTCAGTGGTTGTTTTTCTACCTCTTGATGATAGTAAGTTATCGTTTTGCTCTCAATTCAACCTTTGAACTACAAAAATTAAATAGCTTGTTAGAATGTTTTGATGGGCATGACTCAAACAATTAAAACAACATTACTCGCTTCTGCACTTATTGTCATATTTACCCTTTAAGCGCACATCAAAAGGTGGTGAAATTACCTGTCTAACTTTATCTGGTTTATCATTTCTTTAATTGCTAACTTTAAGATGCGCTTAATATATTAAGCCGTCATCTTTTATGAAGTATTTATTTTATTAAACTCTGCGTATTGATTTCGATCAACAAACGGTCAATAAGTATAAAAAACAATACAAATGATATTGATTCTCATTCTGAGTCGTGTTCTAATAACGCCACTTTCTGGAGGGGTTATCTCACCTTTTTCATAACATACCTCCTTATATATAATAAATTCAATAATAACTTTATCAACGGACTTTTAAACATGATGAAAAAAACACTTATAGCCACTGCTCTAATTGGCTTGTTCGCTAGTACTGCAGTAATAGCAAACGAAGATACCCAAGAATTACGTAAAGTAATTGAAGAGCAACAAAAGGTATTAAAAAAATTAGAAAAACGTTTAGACGAAACTGAACAAAAACTTGAAGCAACAGCGGATCAAATTGAAACGACAAGTACTGACAGTATTTTCTCTAATACCTCGATTGGTGGTTATGGTGAGCTTCATTACAATAACTATGAAGACTCAGATGCTAAAATTGATTTCCATCGTTTTGTTTTATTCTTTGGCCATGAATTTTCTGACAGTGTACGTTTTTTCTCTGAATTTGAATTAGAACATTCAATTGCTGGTGACGGAAAAGCAGGAGAAGTTGAGCTTGAACAAGCCTATGTTGAGATAGATATCAACGAAAAAACTAGCTCTAAAGTAGGTTTGTTTTTAATCCCGGTAGGTATTATCAACGAAACTCATGAGCCACCTACATTTTACGGTGTTGAACGTAACGGTGTTGAAAAGAATATTATTCCGGCAACTTGGTGGGAAGCGGGTGCTTCATTTAACTACAAGCCTTCTGGCGGTTTGAGCATTGATGGTGCAGCAACAAGTGGTTTAAATGTTGCGATAGATGGTAGCAAAGCTTATAACATTCGTAGTGGTCGTCAAAAAGTTGCTAAAGCGACTGCTGAAAACCTAGCCTATACAGGTCGCGTTAAATATACTGCGATTAATGGTTTAGAATTAGCAGCAACACTTCAATACCAAACAGATATTACTCAAGGTAATGCGGCAGATACTGCAGATGCAACTCTAATAGAAGCACATGCTATTTATCAAGTAAGCGATTTCACTGTTCGTGCCCTATATGCTCGTTGGGATATTAATGGTGATGAAGCAAAAGCATTAGGGCGTGATGAGCAAACAGGTTGGTACGTTGAACCATCGTATAAAGTAAATGAAAAAGTTGGCTTATTTGCTCGATATTCAGAGTACGATAACGAAGCGGGTAATTCTGAATTAACTAAAGTTAAGTCTTCAAGTGTTGGTATTAACTACTACTTGCATGAAAATGTTGTATTAAAAGCTGATTATGAAGATCTTGGTGGTTCAAAAGACTCAAGTGGCTTTAACATCGGATTTGGTTACCAGTTTTAATTTACTGCTTCCTCAAGTGTTAGTATAAAATAAGTGAATAGGGCGAAAGCTTTATTCACTTTTTTTAAGCATTAAAGCTTTTTAATTTTAATACCTTTGGTTTAAGTTGGCCTTTACATGAAAACTAACATTATAAAACTTGTTTTTATCGCATCATTTTTCTTGATGTTTTTACCTCATGGTTTTGCTAAAGGGGTTTATCAAACAACGGAACAGTTTATTAGCCAAGTTATTGGTGAAGTGCCTAAAGCAAAAGTACTATGGTTGAATGCACAAGATAAACTTGAAATTGCTGATATTCTCAGTCATTCATTTAACCGATTAAGAATACGTTATTGGCAAACTGATGAAGATACCGTTTGGGTTCTTGATGAGATAGGTAAAGAAAAGCCGATCACCATTGGCGTTCATATTCAAAATAATCAAATTGTTAAACTGAAAGTATTAACGTTTAGAGAAAGTAGAGGTGACGAAGTCCGTCATGAATTTTTCACTAAACAATTTAATTTAGCAAAATTAACCCAAGACAATAGGCTAACTACACATATTGATGGTATAACAGGCGCAACTTTATCAGTACGAGCATTAACAAAAGTTGCTCGTCTATCTTTATGGTTGAATAACAAAGCATTGCATTAGCAATAAGTGTAAATAAGCTTAGCTAAAAAGATATTTTATTTGGATAGTCACAAGATGGTTAAATCATCAAAATTTTGGCAAGGTCGTCTTAATCGCTATTTACGTGAATGGCATAGAAAACTGGGTATCGTCGCTGCTTTCTTTTTAATTTTTCTATCAATAACTGGCATAGCCCTAAATCATACCGACTCTTTTAAGCTGGCACATTATAATGTTAAGAGTACTTGGTTACTCGATCACTATGGTATTAAAGCGCCGAATCAATTGAGTTTCTATAGTGACAATATTACAGTTACCGACCACCTCGTATGGCTTAAAAACACACTGTTATTAGAGGTTTCTACACCTGTTGTCAGTATCGGGGTATTTCAAAACTATATACTGATTGCGACAGAGCAGTCTTTTTATATCTATAGCCAAGAGGGGAAACTTGTTGATAAGCTTGGTGTAAGTTCAGGTTTACCGCTTGGTATTACCGAAATGTTTTTAGGCAATAATAACGCAATTGTTAAAACTGCAATGGGCTATTATCAAACAGATAGTGACTTTTTTGATTGGCAAAAAATAACACCAATAACGGATCCGAATTGGATAGTTAAAATAAACGCTACACAAGAGCAAAAGTCATTAGCCATTTTAAATTATAAAGCGCAGTTCTTAACATGGGAGCGTATTATTGTTGATACTCATAGTGGGCGTTTTTTTGGTATCATTGGGGTATATTTCATGGATGTCGTCGCACTTTTATTAATATTATTATCTGTCAGTGGCATTTATATCTGGATTAGACATGCCCGTGCTAATCGTTAAGGGGTTTATTCAGTAAAGCCTGGAAAGACTAATCTAAAGGCAATACATTATAATGAACTCAGGGAACGTTAAGGTCGTTGTTGCTATGAAGATAAATGTTATGAAGATAAACGCTATCAAAGTTAAGCTGTTTTATACTTGGCGGAGCCTCTTTTTTATTTCGCTAACCGTTATTGCTTTTACCAGTATTGGAGAAGAGTTTACCGAGGAACATAAACAATGGCTTAAGCAAAAGTTTGCTGAACAGCATCAAAACCTTATTCCTATTGTTGCGGTTGCCGATATGTACTTTGCTTGTAATAAATTGAGAAAAGTTGATCCTATTCAATTACCCTTGGCCGATTTGGTGACTAAAGAAGATAAAAATGTGTTGGCTGAAAAGTTATCCGTTTGCCTTGGCAGTGACGAAATAAAATCTGACCTAGCATTAAATTTTGGTCTACAGGGCTGTTTTCATCAGCAATTAAGTGGATTACCCGATGAAGAAAGAAAAATAAAAATGGAATTAGTAGATAAAGCCATTTTGTCATTATCACGAGAAGAGCGACAACAAAGTTTTACTCGCTGTGTTAACGCACAAACGATCGTTTATCTAAAATAACTAGCGGAAGTTGCTAAGACTTTTTGTTGTTTTTTTTAAGTTTTCCCATCTCGGAAAAAGAGCTCGGCAGTATTTCAACACCTACCCAACGGCCTACTTTGATTACTACAGGAATAGTGATGGGAGCAAAAGGTAATACCGCAAAGACACCAAGACCTACCCCTTTCAATAAATCAATAAACTGCTTATTGGCAACAATCATTTCCTCACTAGTGGCTTGTCGCATGGTGTACTTGCGATAAGTCGTTAACATTTCTTTAGTTTCAGACTTTTCTTGAGCAAGGGCTAGCTTAATACCTAACATCTGACGTTGCAATTTTAACTTACTACGCTTGTGTGTTATGCGGGTTACACGAATAGGTGCTTTAACAAAATGGATCCAAATTCTCATACGAACATTGTCGCACATAAAGTCTTGAGATGAGTTTTTAATTTTTTATAACTTATATAGCCACTAAAAAGCTAAAGTATTAATGCCATTTTGTCTTTAGTGAACCGTGAAGATGTTTCATAATTAGACGTAAAGTTTATATAAACGATGTTATCTAGACCATTTAGTTCATATCTTGTAACATTTAACTTAGGGTTTTTCGCGGTAAGTTTTGTATTTTTGATTCAAGATGTCTTATAGTCATTTTAAATTAGTTAACGATGAAATAATTATTATGCCTCAAGAAACAACAAAAATATTGGTAGTGGATGATGATGTCCGTTTGCGTTCATTATTGGAACGTTATTTAGTTGAGCAAGGCTTTGCTGTTCGTAGTGCACCTAGCTCAGAGCAAATGGATCGTTTACTTGAACGTGAAAACTTTCATTTGTTAGTATTAGATTTAATGTTACCAGGTGAAGACGGTTTATCTATTTGCCGTCGATTACGTCAACAAAATAATAATATACCTATCGTGATGTTAACGGCAAAAGGCGATGAGGTAGACCGGATTATTGGGCTTGAGATTGGCGCCGATGATTATATGCCCAAACCTTTTAATCCTCGTGAATTGTTAGCTCGTATTAAAGCGGTATTAAGACGTCGCGTACAAGAAGCACCAGGAGCACCTTCTTTAGAAGAAAGCATTATCTCTTTTGGTGAATATAAATTAAATTTAGCTACCCGTGAAATGGTAAAAGGCGATGTGAATATGCCGCTAACAAGTGGTGAATTTGCCGTATTAAAAGCGTTAACTACCCACCCAAGAGAGCCTCTTTCTCGTGATAAATTAATGAATTTGGCTCGTGGTAGAGATTACTCTGCTTTAGAGCGAAGTATTGATGTACAAGTCTCTCGTTTACGTAGAATGTTAGAAGTGGATCCCTCCAAACCCCGTTATATTCAAACGGTATGGGGACTAGGTTATGTTTTTGTTCCTGACGGGCAAGGTACAACGTAAACAAGGCAAGTAGTAAATGAAAATATTGCCAAACAGCGCCTTTGGTCAAACAGTATTATTAATCGGTCTGTTATTATTAATTAATCAGATCGTTTCTTATATTTCAATTGCTGTTTATGTTATTCAGCCAAATGCTGAACAGATCAATGAGCTCTTAGCAAAACAAATTAAAGTGGTTTTTATTGATGTAGAAGATGCTGAGTTTAGCCCTAAAATGGCCGAAGCTTTTCATCGAGAAACCGGTATAGGTGTGCATCGTGAAAGAGATGCTATGCAACTAGGGCTTAGCGAAGCAAGGTATTACAAACACCGCTCTGAGCAAATGTCAGAATTACTCGGTGGCCCCGCTGAAGTAAGAATTTCTCATGGTGATGAGTTTCTTTTTTGGATTCGCCCCCCGCAAGCACCAAATCTTTGGGTTAAAATTCCGTTAACGGGATTAGAGGACGATAACTTTTCCCCTCTCATTCTATTTTTAGTGATCATAGGTGTGCTGAGTGTTGGTGGTGGTTGGTTATTTGTTCGACAGTTAAACCGGCCATTAAGATCGCTGCAACGCGCTGCAGAAGATGTTGCTCAGGGAAAATTTCCAAAACCTTTAACTGAACATGGCACCACTGAAATAATGTCAGTAACTCAAGCCTTTAATCATATGTCTAGAGGGATAAAACAGTTGGAGGATGACCGAAACTTATTAATGGCTGGTATCTCACATGATTTGCGGACGCCATTAACACGAATCAGGTTAGCCACTGAAATGATGACTGAACTGGATGACTTTCTTCGTGAAGGTATCGAGTGTGATATAGATGACATGAACACCATCATTGATCAATTCATCGATTACATTCGCAATGATAGTAGAGATGTTTTTGAGTTAGATGATATAAATGTTTTAATTGATGACGTGGTAAATGCTGAGAAACCAGCGGATAGAAAAGTAAATTTTGTTGGTACCGATTGTCCTAAGATCCCTCTTAAGTATGTAGCGATGAAGCGTGTAGTGGCTAATCTAATTCAAAATGCGCTTCGTTACAGTGATGGTGATGTTGAATTAAGCTCAGGAATTGATAAAGACAAAGGTTGTGTCTACTTTGTTGTTAAAGACCGTGGAGAAGGTATTCCTGAAGCTGATATTGAAGCTTTGTTTCAACCATTTACCCAAGGCGATAAAGCCAGAGGCGGGGAAGGCAGTGGTTTAGGTTTAGCCATTATCAAACGTATTGTTAATAGCCATGGTGGTGAAGTTGTGCTGTCAAACCGCGCAGACGGTGGCTTGCAAGCTAGGGTGTGTTTACCAATAAAACACCATTAATTGATATGCACATATTTACTAGAATCTAACGATAAAAAAGCCCTTATTAATTGCTTAATAAGGGCTTTTTTTATAGTTTGAACATCAGACTAAAGTTGCGGACCTGCCGCTACTAACGCTTTACCGTTATCAGTATCAGTGAATTTTTCGAAGTTGTTAACAAAGCGTTTAGCTAAATCAATGGCTTTAGTTTCCCACTCGTTTCTATCTTCATAAGTATTTCTTGGGTCAAGAATATCACCATCAACACCTGCAACAGTATTTGGTACCGCTAAATTGAACATTGGCACAAGGGTCGTTTCTGCTTTATCAATTGAGCCATCTAAAATTGAATCAATAATAGCGCGAGTTGCTTTGATTGAAATACGTTTGCCGGTACCATTCCAACCTGTATTCACTAAGTAGGCTTGAGCACCAACAGCGTCCATACGTTTGTGTAATACTTCAGCATATTGCGTTGGGTGAAGACTTAAGAACGCCGCACCAAAACAGCTTGAAAATGTTGGTGTTGGCTCGGTAATACCTCGTTCTGTACCAGCTAATTTAGCGGTAAAACCTGATAAGAAATAATATTCTGTTTGTTCTGGCGTTAATTTAGCTACAGGAGGTAATACACCAAAAGCATCAGCAGTTAAAAAGATTACTCTTTTTGCATGACCGGCACGAGAAACAGGTTTAACTATGTTGTCGATGTGGTGAATTGGGTATGAAACACGGGTGTTTTCAGTTTTTGAATTGTCATCAAAATCAATTTTTCCGTTTGCATCAACTGTAACGTTTTCTAAAAGTGCATCACGACGGATAGCATTATAAATGTCAGGTTCATTTTCTTTGCTTAGGTTAATGGTTTTAGCATAACAACCACCTTCAAAGTTAAATACACCGTTATCGTCCCAACCATGTTCATCATCACCAATTAACTGACGTTTAGGATCCGTTGAAAGTGTTGTTTTACCTGTTCCAGATAAACCAAAGAAAATAGCCGTATCGCCATCTTTACCTACGTTAGCACTACAGTGCATTGAGGCTACACCTTGAAGCGGAAGATAGTAGTTCATCATTGAGAACATACCTTTTTTCATTTCGCCGCCGTACCAAGTACCACCAATTAACTGTATTTTTTCAGTAAGGTTAAAAGCAACAAAGTTTTCAGAGTTTAACCCTTGTTCTTGCCATTTATCATTAACTGTTTTAGCGCCGTTCATTACTATGAAATCAGGTTGGTAGTTTTTCAGCTCTTCTTCAGATGGACGAATAAACATGTTTTTAACAAAGTGGGCTTGCCATGCCACTTGAGTAATAAAGCGTACTTTTAAACGGGTAGCTTCATCAGCACCACAGTATGTATCAACAACAAACAAACGTTGGCCAGAAAGTTGGTTAGTAACTAAACCTTTTAAATGATCCCAAGTTTCAGGTGTCATTGGTTTATTGTCATTCTTACCTTGATCAGACCACCAAACCGTATCGCGAGTGACATCATCACGCACAATGTATTTGTCTTTAGGAGAGCGACCGGTAAAAATACCAGTATCGACATTTACTGCACCAAGTTCAGTCTCTACACCCTTATCAAAGCCAGAGAGGCTATCTTTAGTTTCTTCAGCAAAAAGTAGTTCGTAAGAAGGATTGTAAACAATTTCTTCAACGTTATTAATGCCGTATTGAGATAAATCAATTGAGTTTTCTAAAGCGGTCATAGCAAAAACACTCCAAAGGTATGACAAAGTTAAGTTATATACCTAAACCACTTTAAAAAAACGATAAAAGTGGCTTGGGTATATAATTTAATCGAACATTTTTTTTGTATATTATTTAGGGCGCTTATTCTAGGGGATCAGCGGTTAAAACTAAAGCAAAAAATCATATATGATGAAAGTTTTCAGTATAAGTTACAGTTTTTAAGGAAGTGAGCGCTGGTAGATGTTTGCTGATGAAAAGAGTTTGTTGAAAATGTAAGTTTAATGACAGCGCTATCGTTTTTGATCAAGTGAAATAAAGAGTTGATTAGCTAATGAAATTTATAAATTAAAGCTAATGAAACAAATCATTAGCTTTAATATGCGAAAATAAAATTGCTTCTAGTGTTTTATTTCTGAAATATAACTTGCTAGCTGTTGTTCATCAAAAGCATAGGTGGTTAAGCAAAAATCACAAGTCATGCTGACATTTCCTTGCTCGGCTATAATGGATTTAATTTCACTAGGTTCAATTTGCGCAATCGCCGTTAGACACTTTTCTGATGAGCAACCACAAACAAATGAAACATCTTGAGGGTCAAACATTCGTACCTTTTCTTGATGATATAAGCGATATAATAATTGTTTTGCCTCTATTTCAAAAATTTCTTCTGCTTTAATGGTATTAGTTAACTGACATATATGTTCAAAGTCGTGTTGTTGCTGTTCTTTATTTCCACCATCAGTATCATCACTGCCAGGTAATAATTGCACTAAACTTCCTGCAACTTGTAAGTTTTTATCATCACTAAATAACCAAATCTTTGTTGGTATTTGTTCAGAAACTTCAAAATAGTGAACAAGACAATCAGCCAGCGATTCTTCTTCTAACGCAACTATTCCTTGATAGGCCTCAGCATTTTTTGGCCTAATAGTAATAATCATATTTCCTTTACCAATAAGCGCTTTAAGGCCCTTTGCTTCGGTATCCTCAGTTAAACGGGCAATACCGCGCATTTCTTGACGGTCATTACCATTCATTGCCATATAGCCGATAGGTCCATCACCTTGTAGCTGAACGGTAATGTCGCCTTCAAATTTTATTGTCGCGGTTAATAAACAGGTAGCTGCCATTAACTCACCTAGCAAAACTCTGACACCTTGAGGATAATTGTGCTTAGCAATGTTTTGCTGATAACTTTTTGTTAGCTGAACTAACTCACCACGAACGTGTAAGTCATCAAATAAATAGCGATTTAAAACATCAGGGCTAGTCATTATTCATTAAATCCTTCTTTTAATTGCCGAATTTGTCGGCGTTGTTTTTTATCGGGTTTTCTATCGCTGGCTGGACTTAGTAAAATACCTTGTTGGCGTGCCAGAGTTGTTTTGGCTCTAATTTTTATACTTTCAGTTGTTTCTTCATATAAGGTAAGCGCAAAAGTTGCGTCTCGTCTTTTATCAGCTAAGGCTGTGACAATCACTTCTTTGTCATCAAAGCCTTGGCGTAATCGGATAGTGTCACCTAAAGTTACACTTTTTCCTGATTTAGTCCGTTGACCATTATAGAACACTTTACCGCCATCAATCATCTGCTTTGCAATGGCTCTTGTTTTGTAAAACCTTGCAGCCCAAAGCCATTTGTCTAGACGGGCTGAAGTGTTTTCTTTTATTTTCAAGTGATTTTTATTGCTCATAACTCTCTTATCCTAACGACGCAATAATAGGTAAATATTACTTCAATTAACTTTATTTTAACAAAGATTGAAAAAATAAAGCGCTAAAAACCGCCAACATGCTTGTTGCTCAGGCTAGGGTCAAGTATTATCAGATGGTATATTATTTTTAATAACATCGAATTTACATATTCAGTAGTAAGTAAAATAACTCATAATTATCGAAGTATCATGCAATTACCAAATAACTTAGCTTCATTTACCGATATGCTGGCTAAACTTCCTCAACAACAAATAGCAAAAGCCATTAGTGGTACTTTGCTAGTTTATATTGCTTATTTAGCTTCACAAGCTACTTGGATGTTTGTGCCAACGGGGCAAATTTCAAGTCATCAACCAATAAGTTCATCAACTTTTACCAATAAGAAAAAAACAACCGTTAGTATTGCTGAGCTTGAAAAACTGCATTTATTTGGTATCTATAATGCTCTGCCGATAGAACAAATTATTGAAATTCAAGATGCGCCTGAAACTCGATTAAGTTTAACATTATCAGCTGCGGTCGCTAGCGATGATTTAAGTGTTGCTGCTGCGGTAATTGAAAATAAAGGCACTCAAGAAACTTATGGTATAGGTGACAAGATTGCCGGCACTAGGGCAACGTTAGAGCAAGTCTTGATTGATCGAGTGTTAATTAAGCAGTCTGGGCGAATGGAAACCTTAATGTTAGATGGTTTTGATTATAAGAAAGTTTCAACGGATGGAGCAAATAAACAAATAAGAGCTATTGAACCACAACTTCCAGCGCCATCAAAACCACCTAAGGTGGTTGATATGCGTAAAAACAAGGAACTATCTCGACAAGCAAGTAGTCTTAAAGCGGATATTAGTAAAGATCCAGGTAAAATTATTGATTATCTAAAAATAGTACCTAAACGCAGTGGTGGCAAAATTGTTGGCTATCGTTTAATGCCGGGAAAAAAGCCTGACTTTTTCAAAAATTCAGGGTTAAAATCTGGTGATATTGCTATACAAATGAATGGTTACGATTTAACAGTACCAAGTGAAGCGGCACAAGCCATGATGGCACTAAGACAAGAAAATGAAGTCTCTTTGTTGGTTGACCGCAAAGATGGCATAACAGAAATATTATTTAGTATTGCTAATTAGAGAATTATAAAATCAACTTTAGCAAAGTTATTAAGTGACAAATTTAGTAGTAATGAGGATTTTTTATGCGCAATTTTTTGAAACGCGTACTTTTTATAACCAATAGATCTAGTGCTCGTACCGCACATGGCATTATGCCTGTTTTTTTTACTGCCACTATGGTGAATTGTATTTTAATCAGTGCGTCGGCCAGTGCTGCTAATTATTCGGCGAATTTTAAAAATACTGAAATAGCCGAATTTGTCAATATTGTCGGAAAAAACCTGAAAAAAACCATGATTATGGACCCTAATGTTAGGGGCAAGGTTAATGTTCGAAGCTACGACGTACTGACAGAAGAGCAATATTATCAATTTTTCTTAAATGTGTTAGAAGTTTATGGTTTCGCTGCCGTGAAAATGGACAATAACATCATTAAAGTTATTCGTAATAAAGACGCTAAAACTTCTTCTATTCCTGTTGTTGGTAGTAAAAATCCGGGCAAAGGTGATGAAATGGTCACTCGTGTTGTTGAAGTTAAAAATGTCACTGTGCGAGAATTAGTACCATTGTTACGTCAATTATCAGATCAAGCCGGTGGTGGCAACGTAGTTAACTATGACCCTGCCAACGTGATTATGTTAACAGGTACCGCTGCGGTGGTTAATCGCTTAGTTAAGATTATTGAACGAGTGGATCGCGCTGGTGATCAAGATGTGCAAATTATCAAATTAAAATATGCATCTGCTGGTGAAATGGTTCGCATCATTGA
Organism: Colwellia sp.; assembly: GCA_022969175.1. Taxonomy (GTDB): domain Bacteria; phylum Pseudomonadota; class Gammaproteobacteria; order Enterobacterales; family Alteromonadaceae; genus JALJPB01. Next base: position 22,556 of record JALJPB010000026.1, read on the forward strand.
AGCGATGAATAAACCAACGGCAGGTAAAGGTGCAGCAAAACCTTCGTTTTTAGTTCCTAAAATTGTTGCTGATGAACGAACCAACAGCGTAATAGTTAGTGGTGAGTCACAAGCCAGAGAACGAATTACTAGGCTAATATCTCGCTTAGACAGTGAATTAGAAACCAATGGCAATACCCGTGTTTATTCGTTGAAATATTCAAAGGCTGATGATTTAGTTAAAGTATTGAAAGGGGTTAGTGAATCGATAGAGTCTGAAGCAAGTAGCACTAAATCGCCGAAAAGAGGCTCGTCTAAGCGTAATATAAGTATAGAAGCTCACGAACCTACCAATACTTTAGTGATTACCGCACAGCCTGATATGTTGCGCTCCCTTGAAGCGGTTATCCGTCAATTAGATAAACCTAGAGCACAAGTACACATTGAAGCAATTATTGTTGAAGTATACGAGACTGAAGGCGTGAGTTTAGGTGTGCAGTGGTTTAATGGCCAAGGTGGCTTTACTCAGTTTACTAACGGCCCAGCTTCAATTACCAATGTTGCCGCTGGTGTAATTGCTGCAGAGACCACCAAAGGCGAGTTTGTGCCAGCGTTAGTAAATAGTGAAAACCAAGTGATACAAGAAGGCTATTATAAAGCCGACACCAAAGGTGACTACAGTTTAATCGCAGATGCACTAGGCTCTGTTAGCGGTATGATGTTTGGCGTAATGAAAAATGACTGGGGCGCTATCATCCAAGCCGTGAGCCAAGATACTAATGCTAATATTCTTGCCACGCCAAGTATTACTACCTTAGACAACGAAGAAGCTTATTTTTTAGTGGGTCAAGAAGTGCCTATTTTAACCGGCTCGACTGCAGGTAGTAACAATAACAACCCTTTCCAAACGGTAGATCGTCAAGAAGTGGGTATTAAATTATTAGTCACACCACAAATCAATGAAGGCTCAGGGGTGCAACTTAAGATTGAACAAGAAGTTTCGTCGGTAAGTGGCGCTACTGGTGTTGATATTGGTATCAATAAACGTGAAATTAAAACCACGGTAATGGTTGATAGTGGAGAAACCATTATTCTTGGTGGTTTAATTGATGAAGACGTACAGGAAAGTGTGCAAAAAGTGCCATTTCTTGGCGATATCCCTATTATTGGCCATTTATTTAAGTCAACTAGCAATAGTACCCGTAAACGTAACTTAATGGTTTTTATCAAGCCGACGATTATTACCGATGGCAAGATGATGCGTGATATGTCGAGAGAAAAGTATAACTTTATCCGTGCTGATGAAATTCGTAAACAAGAAGAAGGTTTGTCATTAATGAGAAATGAAAAGCTGCCTATTTTACCAAAATGGAATGATGCTCTTACTCTACCGCCTTCTTTTGATGAATACATTAATGGCGATACAAAAAAAGCAGAAGACAAGGTTAACAATGAACCTTTTGAGCTTAAGCCAATTGATATTGAGCCAATAAACTAGTAATGAGTGATGTAACTGAGCCAACTGAAAGCGAAATTTCAGCCGAGTTAGATGACTTACAAGAAGCATTGTCATCTGAAAAAATGGATAATGATAACAATTTGCCTTTAGAGATTGAGCGAATTCAGTTTCCTTTTGGCTTTGCTAAGCGTTTTAATGTATTGCTCAGTAAAAGCGATGATGGCTACACATTGCATTGCTTAGAAAACGTTTGTCAATCAGCGATATTAGAAGCTCGTCGAATTTTACGCGCCCCATTTAGTTTTGATTTTCTCAGTCTGGATGAGTTTGAGCAGCTACTGACAGAGTCATATCAACGTGATTCATCCGAAGCGCAGCAAATGATGGAAGATATTGGTAATGAAGTAGACCTTTATTCTCTTGCCGACGAAATAACTGAGAGTGAAGATTTATTAGAAAACGAAGATGATGCACCTATCATCAAATTGATCAACGCCATGCTCAGTGAAGCTATTAAAGAAAATGCTTCAGATATTCACATTGAAACCTTTGAGAGTACTTTACAAATTCGTTTTCGTATCGACGGTGTTTTAAGAGAAGTATTAAAACCCCACCGTAAACTAGCTTCGTTGTTAGTATCACGTATTAAGGTTATGGCAAAGTTAGATATTGCCGAAAAACGTATCCCTCAAGATGGCCGGATTTCTTTGAAAATTGGCGGTCGTGCGGTTGATGTTAGGGTATCTACTATGCCAACAGGACATGGTGAACGTGTAGTATTACGGCTGCTTGATAAAAACTCAGTACGTCTTGATCTTGAAGACTTAGGTATGACAGAAAACAACCGTGCATTGTTTTCATCATTAATTGAAAAACCTCACGGTATCATTTTGGTTACTGGGCCAACTGGCTCTGGTAAAAGTACCACACTCTATGCCGGCTTAACGCAAATAGACTCTAAAGAGCGTAATATTCTAACCGTTGAAGACCCTATTGAATATGCTATTGAAGGTATAGGGCAAACTCAAGTTAATACCAAGGTAGATATGACCTTTGCTCGTGGTTTGCGTGCGATATTACGACAAGATCCCGATGTGGTGATGATAGGTGAAATTCGTGATTTAGAAACCGCACAAATTGCTGTACAAGCAAGTTTAACTGGTCACTTAGTTTTATCAACACTGCATACTAATACAGCAACAGGAGCGATCACCCGGATGGAAGACATGGGGGTTGAGTCGTTTTTATTATCCTCTAGTTTACTTGGTGTGCTCTCTCAACGACTGGTTAGAACATTATGTAAACATTGCCGAGAAAGTCATCTACCCGATGAAGAAGAGTTACATTTATTAGCCTTGCCCGAAGATAACAAAAAAGCAATTTATCGAGCTGTTGGTTGCGCTGAATGCAAATTTAAAGGCTATCGAGGACGAACCGGTATTCATGAATTATTCTGTGTTGATGAAAAAGTACGTGAACTTATCCATAACGGTAAAGGTGAACAAGCGATAGAAAAATATTTACGTAAATCAGTGCCAAGTATTAGGCAAAATGGTTTTGATAAAGTAATGGCTGGCACGACCACCCTTGAAGAAGTCTTACGTGTAACTCGTGAGGATTAGAGGTATTAGTTATGGCAGCATTTGATTATCAAGCAGTAGACAGCAAAGGCAAAATTAAAAAAGGCGTTATTGAAGGTGATACCGCACGACAAGCACGTAATATGCTTCGTGAAAAAGGTTTAATGCCAACAGAGGTTGTAGCAACATTAGCTAAAAAAAACTCGGGTAAGGGCTCAAGTAAAGGAAAAATTAAAGGCGGCAAGGTTTCAGCTAGCGAGTTAGCATTAATCACCCGTCAGTTAGCCACACTTGTTGAATCAGGCTTGCCGCTAGAAGAGTCGTTAATGGCTGTTGCCGAGCAGTGTGAAAAAAACAGTTTAAAAAGCATGATAATGGCTGTTCGTACTAAGGTGACAGAAGGTTACGCTTTAGCAGAGAGTATGGCCGAATACCCTCAAGTTTTTAATTACTTATTTAGAGCTATGGTAGCTGCTGGCGAAAAATCAGGACATCTTGACAAAGTACTAGACCGATTGTCTGATTATACCGAGCAACGTCAACAAATGCGTTCTCAACTTATTCAAGCCTTAGTTTATCCGATAATAATGACTGTTGTTGCTGTCGGTGTTATCGCTATATTATTAACCAAAGTTGTACCTAAAATTGTTGGCCAATTTGAACACATGGGTGAAAACCTACCAGGTACAACTAAGTTTTTAATTGCCAGTAGTGATTTTTTACAAGCTTACGGCTTAACCATAGTGCTAGCCTTTGCTGGTTTGTTATTTGTGTTTAGTCAATTACTGAAAAAGCCAGCATTTAAGTTAGCCTTTCACCAACGATTACTTGCGATACCCGGTGTAGGAAAAGTGGTAAAAGGCGTAAATACCGCGCGTTTTTCAAGAACATTGAGTATTTTAACTGCCAGTGCGGTGCCGTTGTTAGAAAGTATGAAAATATCAGGTGACGTATTGGACAATTTATACATGAAAAAGCAAGTTACTAAAGCGTCTGAACGGGTCCGAGAAGGGGCTAGTTTACGTGTTGCTCTAGAGCAAACTAAACTGTTCCCCCCGATGATGCTACATATGATTGCGAGTGGGGAAAAAAGTGGCAAGTTAGAACATATGTTAGGCCGTGCAGCAGATAATCAAGACAGAGAATTTGAAGCGCTGATTAATATCTCACTAAAAGCTTTTGAACCAGCGTTAATGGTATCAATGGCGGTAGTTGTTTTGTTTATTGTCGTCGCAATTTTAGAACCGATTTTACAATTAAACACCTTAGTTGGTGGATAAAGTTTAACCAGAAGTTAGGAAGTATTATGAATAATAAAATTAAAGTGAGCCGTGGTTTTACCATTTTAGAAATGATGGTTGTTGTGGTCATTATTGGTATTCTTGCCAGTATGGTGGTGCCGAATTTAATGGGTAGTCAAGAGCGTGCAAATGAACAAAAAGCCGTTTCTGATGTTGGTGCATTAGAAACCTCCTTAAAAATGTACAAAATGGATAATTATGATTATCCAACAACCGATCAAGGTCTTGAGGCCCTCGTTACTCAAACAGATATTGAACCAGAGCCTCGTCGTTTTCCAGAAGGCGGTTATGTACAACGTTTACCAAACGATCCATGGGGTAATGAATACCAACTGCTCAACCCAGGTGAAAATGGCAAGATGGATGTTTTCTCAATGGGACCAGATGGAGAGCCAGGTACGGAAGATGATATCGGTAACTGGAACTTAGGCGATTTTCAATAAAGCTAACTTATCTTTGATAAAGTAAGTTAAGTTTTATTGCCGTTGTTATTATGACTAATAAGCCGAAATTCAAGCAATCACCTATTAAAGCATTATTGGGGTTTACCTTAATAGAAATGATGCTGGTGATTATGCTGATTGGTATAATGGCAACATTTGTTCAATTTAATGCCGGTGGCGATAAAAAAGAACAACTTCTCAAAAAATCCAGTATGCGCTTTGCTGGTGTCTTTGAGCTAGCAGCCGAGTATTCAATGCTCAATAATGTTCAACTTGGCCTATTAGTTGATAAAACTAGCTATCAATTTCTTGCCTATGATGGCACTCGTTGGACCGATGTCGGCAGTAATGACTTATTAGTCTCAACATCGCTGCCTGACGGTATTGAAATTAAACTCGAACTCGATGATTTACCTATAGAAGAGCCATTGTTATTTGACGCTGACCTGCTAGAAGAGAGCGGTTTTACCAATGGTGATGATGAAAATGATCTCTCAGATGAAGAAGATGAACTAGGAGAGGAAGAAGCAAGTAATGGTGATGATAATCGTTCACAAAACTCCAATGGTTCAAAAAACAAGCGGAAGAAAAAGCTTATTCCTCAAGTTTATATCCTTTCCGGCGGTGATATTAGCCCGTTCAGTCTAACGTTTTATTTCAATGATGATTTCTCTAATGGCATAGATGCAGACGTTGACTTTAATGAAGAGCAACCCCTTTATCGAGTCACTGGCATATATAGTGTGCCACTTAAAATTGAGGGGCCGAAGCTAGATGATCAAGAATAAAAGCCGAATAAATACCAGAAACAACACAAGGGTGAAGCCAAATATTAAAGGCTTTACCTTATTAGAAGTATTATTAGCCATGGCTGTTTTTGCTATCGCCGGAGTAGCTCTATTAGGCGCTGCTGGTAATAACTTTGCTAACATCAGCCATTTAGAAACCAAAATGTTAGCGAATTGGGTCGCATCTAATCAATTAGTTTCCAGTAGTTTAGATCAGAGTTGGCCACCGAAAAACAATAAAAAAGGTCAAGTTGAAATGGCTGGTAGAGCATGGTATTGGCAGCAAAAAGTGATTAAAACAACCGATGAAAATATGCGCGCTATTGTAATGGAAGTTCGATTAACACAAGATAATGAGCAAGCGCTGACAAGTTTAATGACCTATATTTCGAAAGTTGATAAATAATGAAAATGACCTATTCAGTCACAAGTAATATATCAAGTAAAGTGAAATCAAATGGTTTCACTTTACTTGAAGTATTACTTGCCATTGCTATATTTTCAATGATCAGCCTGTCAAGTTTCACGCTTTTTGATACCATTTTAAAAGCTGATGAACAGTCGCAAAAGGGCAGTGCCCGACAAAATGAGTTACAACGAGCTTTTATATTAATTGAACGAGACTTCCTACAAATTGCTCGACGTAGTATCAGGCTCAATGGTGAAGCCCCTTTAAAACAATTTATTTACACAGAAAACGACAGTTTTTCCTCTGATAATCAAACGTTAGGCTTTGTACGTGCAGGTTGGACAAATCCAGGTTTATTACTACCACGAAGTAATATGCAATCAGTTGCTTATCAATTAAATGAACGTACTTTAGAGCGTCTACATTTTAATTTTGTTGATGCGGTAGTAGGGCAAGAACCAAAGGTAAGACCTTTAATCACAGGTGTTGAGCAGTTAAAGTTTGAATTTTATGACGGTACAGAGTGGAAAAAAGAATTGGTAGATAAAAAAATACCGCTGGCTATCGCGATAGAATTGGAACTAGAAGATTATGGTTTAATACGTAGGCAATTTTTGGTTGCTGGTGATGTTGAACTACCAAGGGTGACACCTTAAATGAATAATCATTATCAGCGAGGTGTTGCCTTAATTACCGTATTGCTCATTGTAGCATTAGCGGCGATTATAGCTACCGAGATGACCGCGCGTTTACTATTGCAAATGCAGCGAACCACTAATATTACATATAACCAACAAGCTTACTGGTACGCTATGGGCGCTGAAGCATTTGCAAAAAGAGTGTTAAGCTCAGATTTTGAAGAAGACGGTGATATTACTCATTTAGGCCAAAATTGGGCACAAGGTGAAACTAGCTACCCGGTTGATTATGGACAAATTACAGGTGAAATTAAAGACTTACAAGCATGCCTAAATTTAAATGCCTTAAGAGTAAGTGTTAAAAAGGGCAGTTCAACAGCAAAAAGTAAAGCACCAGCAAGAATAGCATTAGAGGAGTTGATTATTGCCTTGAATATTGAAGATGTCAGTCAATTTGATGCAGAATCGATGGCTGATGCACTTACCGATTGGCTTGATGAAGACAGTGCCATTGCTAGTGCAGGTGGCGCAGAAGATAATGATTATGCTTCATTAGCGTTTCCTTACTTGCCGGCAAATAATTTTCTAGCCAGTGTGGAAGAATTAAGAGTTGTCGCACACTTTACTGTACCCGTAATTGAGGCATTAAAGCCTTATGTTTGTGTATTGCCAAATAATGAAATGCATAAAATCAACATCAATACGCTAAGTCTTGAACAACCTGAATTATTACAAGCCTTATTAAAAAGTAGTTTGGATGAGGCTACACAAATTTTATCAGCGCGAGAAGAAGAAGGTTTTAAAGAATTGAATGAATTTTTTGCTTTACCAGAGATGAAGAAAGTAAAATTAACGGATGAAATAAAAGATCAATTTGTTGTTGATAGTGAATACTTTACACTTAAAACAACAGCGAGCTTCAACGAAAGCTATTTTGCACTTAATTCAATAATGAAAGTTGATGATAAAAAAATCACCGTGATTAGCCGCACCATAGGACATAACTAATGGCCGAAACTCTATATATTCGCATTGGCAGCCAAGCACAAGATGCAATTCATTGGTTAATTAAAACCAATGCTAACGATGAAATAATTGCCAGTGGTGAGCTAAGGAATAGCACTGAACTAAAGCAATTAACTGAAAAAGCCGAACATCGTTCAGTTATCACTTTGGTACCAAGTTGTGATCTGGTATTAAAAAGTTTATCAGTTCCCAGTAAGTCGACAAGGGCAATGCGTTTAGCTGTGCCCTACATGCTTGAAGATGAATTGGCTCAAGATGTTGATCAGTTATTTTTTGCTTATGCAGATATTGACAAACAATTTGACGAAGCCGTTAAGGATAAAAATTGTTTTGTAGCGGCACTTGATCGGACACTAATGCAGCAATGGCTACAATGGTTTATTGATGCTGACATTAGCTGTAAAAAAATGTTGCCTGATGTCTTAGCTTTACCGTTAGTCAAGAATGGTTGTAGTGCCATAGTATTAGAAGAACAAATACTGATTCGACAAGGTGTTTGGCAAGGAATAACCATTGATTTTTCTGCTTGGCCGGTAATTAGCCGTCAGTTAATTAATTCAGTTATCAGCTCTGAAAAAGAAGATCAAAATCAGCAAGAAAGATTTTCAATTCACGCTTATTCAGCGCTACCTTCAGACTCGAAAGAATTAAACATAACGGCAATGCCAGAAGAACTGCCACTTGCTCTATTGGCGCAGCATGCTCAACAACAACCTTTCAATCTAATGCAAGGTGAGTTTCAATATAAAGAAAAACGCTCACCGGTTCGAGCTAATTGGCTTTGGGCCGCGGGGATTGCCGTATTTGCTCTGTTGTTTAATATTGGCATAAAGGGCAGTCACCTTATGCAGTTAAACGCTCAACAAGATTTGATAAACAAAGAAATTATTCAGAATTATAAAAGAGTATTTCCTAACAGCAAGAAAGTCAGAATTAATACCATTAAATCACAGCTTAAACGTAAAATATCGGCAGCAGGTGGTGAGGGAGAGCAAGCAGGTTTTCTCGCTATGCTTAGTAAAGTTCTGCCAGCTTTTTCAGCAGTACCTGAACTCAAGCCAGAATCATTAAAGTTTGATGGCAAGCGTCAAGAAATACGAATTCAAGCGGTAGCCAGTGATTATCAATATTTTGATACATTTAAAAGTGAAATTGAGAAAACTGATTTAGGGGTTGAACAAGGCGCTCAAAGTAGTCAAGGAGAGCAAGTTTCTGGCTCTTTTAGTATTTCTGATCGTAGTAATGGTAAACGAAATGCGAGAGGTGGAAAGTCATGAAAGAATGGTGGCAACAACTAAATGAACGGGAGCAAATATTAGTTGCCGTTATGGGCTCTTTTATCGGTGTTTTTTTGCTTTACAGTTTTATCTGGCAGCCATTGAATGAAAACTTAGTCAAAGCAGAAAAAAAGTTAGTCAGACAACAAGCCTTATTATCTTGGGTAAATGAAAACACTGCGCGTTATCAGCAGCTTAATAAAAATGGCGCTTCAAAAAGTAAAGTCAGTTTATCAAGTACCGTTAATCGAACGTCTAGAGCACACCTAATTACGGTCACCCGTATGCAGCCCCAAGGGGATGACTTACAAGTATGGATTGATGAAGTGGCTTTTACAAGCTTACTAGAGTGGCTTGAGCAGTTGTCACTTAACGAAGGGCTACAAGTAAAGGGTATTGATTTAAGTCGAGGTGAGCTTTCTGGTGTAGTAAAAGTACGTCGATTGCAGCTAGGTAAAACATAATCATGAAATTTAGGACAAGTATATGAAAATGAAGTTTGCCATAGCGGCAATTTTTCTTAGTGTTTATTTAGCTTTTGTGATTGCTGCGACTCCCGCTAATTTGGTGCTTAGTTATGCTCCATTACCAAGTGGTGTTGGTTTACATGGCGTAAAAGGAACAATCTGGCAAATGAGTATTGATGAGTTAGTGCACCCTCAACTGACAATATCTAAAATTGAAGCCAAGTTAAGTTTTTGGTCATTGTTTACTTTGAACCCGACAATATCACTTAAATTTGGTGATACTTTTAGTGATACCCCATCAGGAAAATTAACCGTCTCTGGTTTATTCAATGATGTCAGTATACAAGATGCAACTATTAATATTTCGGCCAATTACATTGCTCAAAAAATGCCGTTACCTATTCCTTTAAATGCAAGTGGTGAAGTTAGCCTTATTATCGAAAAATTTGTTGTGGGTAAACCTATTTGTCAATTAGCGCAAGGTGATGTTCATTGGCCAAATGCATCAGTAAGTGCATTGAATGAATCGGTAAACTTAGGTTTGTTAGCGGCAAAGTTATCATGCGAGCAGGGAGCTTTAGCCGTTGTTATTGATGAAAAAAATGACTTAGGTGTATCATTCACCGCTTATATACGTTCAAAAGGGGTTAGTGGTAATGGCTATTTAAAACCAGCTAGAAACTTCCCTGAAAAACTGCAGGCGGTATTACCATTTTTAGGGAAACCTGATAACCAAGGGCGTTATCGTTTGAGTTTCTAACGATTTAATTACAGTGTTTTTAGATAAAACAACAAGGCCATATTTAGTAGTGTATTATTGATATGTAATATATTCTGCCTTGTTATTTTTTTACCCTATTCCTGACTACTTCAGCAGGGTGCAACTAAAGGCGAGTGTGTTTTATTTCGCCCGTTTGTAATAAGTATTCAGACCGTTAGTTATTGTCACAGTTAACTTCTGCAGTGAAGTAAAACTATCAATCCTATCTTATTTTAAAAACTTATCTTCGACATATTAAAGACTGCCGTACTAAAGGTTAACCGGGTTATTTAAAATGTCTTCTAGTAAGACACTATAATCATTAATGGCAGGGAACTGACTAATATTGTTTTCTGGCTGTTGGCTATCGGGGTTGGTAATGGCAAGCAAATGCTTAATACCATATAAATTTGCTGACTGTAAAATGGGCAGGCTGTCATCAACAAATAAGGTGCTATTAAGCTCAAACGGTTGTTTTTTTTGTAGTCGTTGCCATAAAAGTTGCGACTCTTTAGTAACACCAAATTCATGGGTGGAATATAATACATCAAAATATTTATCGAGTTGAGTGCGCTCAATTTTCAACGATAAGCTGTCTGGGTGCGCATTGGTGACTAAAATAATTTCTCGACCACTAGTTCTTAATGCCGTTAAAAAATCATGAGCATCCGCTCGAAGTTTAATTAAATGATCAATTTCACGTTTCAAGGCGGTAATTGGCAATTGTGTCTGTTGCGCCCAGTAATCAAGGCAATACCAAGCAATCGTCCCTGAAACTTTGTGGTAATGGCTAACTAATTTTTCCTTCGCCTCTGCTAAGCTAATATTGGCCTCTTCACTGTACCTTTTTGGTAAGTGTTCTAGCCAAAATTGATTGTCGAAATGTAAATCAAGCAGAGTCCCGTCCATATCTAACAAAACAGTTTTGATTTCTGACCAATCAAGCATAGATTTTTTCATAAAAAGCAGCGTATTATAGGGGAATATCGAATCATACCATTTATGCTAATTGGTATCAGTACTTTGCATAAGGCTAATAATGACACTCAAGCAAGAGTTACCCGTTATTAATGCACAAAATCAGGTGGCTAAAAGTCGCCTGTTTACTATCGAGCAGTTAGATCTAACCTTTAGTAATGGAGAAAAACGTCAATATGAACGGATGAGAGGTGGCGGTAGCGGTGCGGTGATGATCGTGCCGATGCTTGATGAAAATACCATGCTGTTAGTTCGAGAGTATTGTGGTGGTACTCACAGTTACGAGTTAGGTTTTCCTAAAGGGTTAATTGATAATGGTGAGCAAGCTAGCCAAGCTGCTAATCGAGAACTCAAAGAAGAAGTTGGTTTTGGCGCTGATCAGTTAGTCGCTATTAGAGAAGTTATGATGGCTCCTGCATTTTTTAATGCCAAAATGACGATATTTTTAGCACATCATTTATATGAAGAAAAACTCCCAGGTGACGAACCTGAGCCTTTAGAGGTTGTACCGTGGGAATTGGATAATTACCAAGCATTACTTGACGAGCCAAGTTTTAATGAAGCACGTAGTATTGCAGCGTTAATGTTAGTAAGAGACTACATTAAGAATAACCCAATCAAAAATGTTAACTCAATTAATCAACTGAGAGATTCGTTATGAGTAACGAAAAACTGCTAAATATTGCTATCCAAAGCGCTAAAAACGCGGGTGTTGAAGTGATGAAGTATTATCATCAAGGCAATTATACTGCCCAATTGAAAGAAGATGATAGTCCTGTTACCAGTGCTGATATCGCCTCAAATGATATTATAATGGATCAGTTGAAAACATTAACACCTGACATACCCATTATTTCAGAAGAGGTCGGTGCTGTGCCGTTCAATGAGCGCAAGCATTGGCAGCGATACTGGTTGCTTGACCCTATTGATGGTACGGGTGAATTTATCATTGGTAGTGGAGATTTTGCGGTAAATATTGCTTTAGTTGAAAATGGCTGGCCAACCATTGGTGTTATCCATGCTCCTGATCACTGTTTAACTTATTATGGACAGAAAAACTTAGGGGCATTCAAAGACAATTCTCAATCGAGCAATCAAATACAGGTAGCTGACTATCATAGCGATAAACCGGTAAAGGTTGCTATTAGTCGTCGACAAGAGCTTAATTTAATGGGCCAATACCTTAATAGCAACTTGAACTATGATTATATTGCTTTAGGTAGCTGTTCATTGAAAAATTGTCTAATTGCAGAAGGCGGCGCTGATTGTTATTTACGTATAGGACCCACAGGAGAGTGGGATACAGGAGCAAGCCAGTGCATTCTAGAGCAAGCAGGAGGTAGCATTATTAATAGCGAATTTAAGCCGTTGAGCTATAATCAGCGCGAAAGCTTGTCAAACCCTGATTTTATTAGTTTAGGCTCTGCGGATTTTCCTTGGCAACAAATTATTAAAAAACATCGAGCAGCAAGATAGTTGCTCTAATTATTACTATTAATATCAATAGGTTATTTACATGCGTTTAATTTTATTAGTTATCAGTCTTATTGCTTTTCCTGCCTTTAGTGCTTGGCAGTTAGACAATGATAAATCGTCGTTAAGTTTTATCTCTATTAAAAAATCAGATGTTGCTGAAGTCCATCATTTCAACCAACTGATGGGAAATGTAGATAACAGCGGTAAAGTCAATTTTGTCATCGACTTAATCAGTGTAAATACCAATATAGCGATTCGTAATGAGCGTATGAAGGAGTTTTTATTCAATACCGACATTTTTCCACAAGCTAAATTTACCGCACAACTGGACATGGACAAATTTAATGCGATTGCAAAAAATAGCAGTGGCGTAATGAAACTTACTGGTGAAATTAATCTTCATGGTAAAATTCATAAAGTGATGGTTGATGTCTTAGTTGCAAAACTTTCAGACAATGAAATTATTGTGAGTAGTATGAAGCCGGTGTTATTAAATGCACAAAAATTTGGTTTAGACGCTGGAGTTAATAAACTTAAAGAGCTAGCAAAACTTCCAAGTATCAGTAATGCGGTACCCGTTAGCTTTGTTTTAAGTTTTATTCAAAAATAATAATTTATCAATCGTTAGTATCTTGTAAAAATTGCTCTTTTGGTAAGATGTTAACTGATTCGTGTAATTCAGAATAAACTAATACAACACTACCTTGTGCAAGTTGATTTTTAATTTGCACAATTTTATCCGATAAGCTGATGTCTTCATCACCATACTCGGTACCTTCTCGTAAAACAAATTCTTCAATTATGGCTGTTAGAGTCTCACTTGCTAAATCTTGTGTTGGAATAATCATAAATGCTGCTCGATAAATTTAGGAATACGTTGCTCAAGCCAGTATGTTGGTTTTAAAGGATTATTACCAGAAATGAAACCAACGTGACCGCCTCTGGTTGTGACTTCAAAGGTGATGTGTTTTGGTAGAGGCTCTTTAAATATTATTGATTGATGATTTAGAAAGGGATCATCAGCAGCATGAATAATCAAACAGTGCTGCTTTATCTTTTGTAAAACAGTTAAGCCACTCGCTTGTTGATAATAATCTCCTGCACTTTTGAAACCATTAAGTGGGGCGGTTATCATTTGATCAAAGTCCCAGATTGTTTTTATTTTGTTCAGTTTTTCAGGGCAAATACCTGTGATTAATTGTGATTTTATTTTAAGTCGCGTGCTATCTTTTAGCATTTTCACTAAATATTTTTGATAAACCTTAGAAAATCCCTTGTTAATGCGTTGACTACAACTCGCTAAATGTAGAGGAGCGCAAACAATACAGGTCGCGGTAAATGGATTCTCGGGGTATTGTGCTAAATAGCGAGTGGCCACATTGCCGCCAAGCGAGAAGCCAATGAGAAAAAAAGCACAACTTTGGTACCGCTCTTTGAGTAAAGTACCTAAATAAGCAATGTCGCGAGTATCTCCTGAATGATAGGCGGCGGCTTGACGATTCATTCGACCGCTGCAACCACGAAAATGCATTAATACACCAACCCAACCTCGCTGTTTAATTGTCGCCAACATCCCCTTAACGTAATGGCTGTTAACAGAGCCTTCTAAGCCATGAAGAATAACAACGATTGGCTTGTTATTTCTAGTGTCAGGTAAATGTGTCCAAGCAAGGTCAATAAAGTCACCATCAGGTAACTCTATCGTTTCAACAATAGTGTTCAGTTTTTCTTTTCGTCGAAGCCATTTAGCGGCAATAGTTTGAAAGTGAGTGTTAGTAAGCCACCAAGCAGCTTTGAAATGACTTTTTGTCAACATCGAATAATCTATTAATTAGCAGTAAATACATTTTACGTTAGCTATTTAGAAATACCAATACAGCTTAGTAACTAACGTTATTTTATAATGAATGCAGCCTAAAAGTAGAGGCTGTAATAATAGGTGAAAAGTTATAGCACTTTTATTAAAAAAGACTAAAAAGCACTAAATTACTTTATTAAATAATAAACCCTTACGAGATTCTTCATCTTTTTTGTTGATGATTGTAGCTTGTAAAAGAGTGTTTATTTGTTGCTGCTCTGCGGTTGTTTTTGCAAAGTCTGTATCTTCAATTCTAGATCGTGAAGCGCTAACATTAATAACAGAGGTTTCATAGGTTGAAACTTGGCTTTCAAGGGCATTACTTTCTGCTCCAAGCGCTGAATTGGAATCATTAATGGTTTTAAATGCATCTTCAATAGCGGTCTGAGTCGCAACAGGATCGCTTGCATCTAGACCCGTTAAAAAGTTGGGAGTGCCAAATACTTCTTCTGCTAGGGTATTAATTTCTTCAGTTAACTGATCAAACTCACCTTGGATAGCATCAGGATCGCTCAATGAACTGCCTGACTGAACGGATAATACATTGGCTCGTTGTAAGCTTTCATCAATTGAAGATAATTGAGCACCTTGTACGTTATTAACATTTACATCATCTTGCGCATTAAAACTAAGTTGAGAATAGCCATTGATTTGTGATGTTAGCCTACTGGCTATTTGAAGACCTGCTGCATCATCAGCGGCACTATTAATACGCTTTCCTGAGGCTATTTTTTCATCTTGCTCTTCACGTTTCTTGGTGAGTTGATCGATAAGGCTTAACGAGCTTGAAGGTTGATTAATTGAAATGGCCATAATGCTACCTTGAAAAATTGAAGTTTCTTTACAATTGACTGAGTATAGCAAAAAAACACCTTTTACGGTTAAAAAATAACCAGAGAAAGAGTCTGCATTAGAAAATGTCTATAAGTAACAGGTATGTGCTTATAAAATTTAGATTGAGTTTTGGGAATTTATTGAGCTTTAGCTATCTTGCTGAATATGTTTTATAAAATAATAAATATAAAAGGCACCGATACCAAACAGCATAACAAGACCAATTGCTGAATAAAATACGATAGGATCATTAAATAACATTTCAAAGAATTTCATAACTTAGACCTTAATTATAATTAATTATATAAACAATTATAATTAAGGTTTGGATATAGACTGTGACTTAGATCAATAGAAGCGACTTTTGCTAGCCTTTCGTGCTTTTATTTCGGTTTGCTCAATGATTTTTAGATACATATCATCAGCTTTCAATCTTGCCGCGCTTACTTTTGCTTTAGTCATTTTATGTGCGTCCATATCTCGGCTTTTAGTGGCATCGGTATAGCCATTATATGAAGCGATAGTATTCCAAATAAAAGACTTCTCAATGCTCTTCTCAACGCCTTTACCTTCAAAGTACATTAAAGCTAAATTAAATTGCGCTAACGCATAATTTTGATCTGCTGCAGCTTGATACCATCGTGAAGCTTTTAAGTTATCTACTTTCATGCCAGAACCTTGAGAATACATAACAGCTAAATTAAATTGAGCGCTAGCAAGTCCTTTTGTTGCAGATTTTTCCATTAATTGAAATGCTGTGATTAAGTTTTTTTCTGTAGCCACGCCATTTGAATACATTAATGAGAGATCAAACTGTGCGTCTGAGTCATTTTGATCGGCGGCTAAAGTCAGAAGTTCAAACGCCTTATTGATGTTTTTTACTGTACCTTGAGCGTTTTTATACATCATAGCCAGTTGATATTGGGCGGGTGAAAATCCATCCATGGCAAGTGGCTCAAATTGTGCCATAGCGGCTTTAAACTCACCGCGGTTGAGTTCATATAAGCCTAAGTCATAATCGTTTGCTAATGTGAAAGTACTAACACTGCAAGTTATTGTGAAAAGTAATGTTAATAAGAAATTCTTTCTCATGGTAAGCCCTTATCTTGTAAAAGAGTATGTATAAATAGATAAATAATCTCGCTAACCTTTAGTGTAGCAAGATTATTTATTTTAGGTAGTAGATAGTTATTATTCTGTTAAATATCAGACATTATCTCTTCAATTTGTTCTTCAAATTCAAGCCAATGCATCTCACTTTCTTCAATGTCCTGTTTCAGTTGAGCTTGTTGTTTAATTAAACCAGTGAGTTTTCTTTTATGCTCACTCTGATAAATATCGCTATCAGCTAGTGAGGCTTCAATTTGGCTTAGTTGTTCTTGCCACTGATGTAGTTGTTTTTCTAATTTATCTGCTTGTTTACGAAGTGGAGCGGCCTTTTTTCTCAATTCGGCTTGCTCTCTTCGTAATTGCTTTTTATCGACTGTATTCTCATTAACGTTTTTAGCACCTTTGCTAATTTGCTTTTTCTCGTCAATAAGCCACTGTTGATAATCATCAATATCGCCACTAAATTCTGTAACTTTCCCATTAGCGACCAGATAAAATTCATCGACACATGATTCGAGTAAAAACCTATCATGGGCAATTAAGATTATAGCGCCTTCAAAATCTTGTAGGGCAAAAACTAATGCTTGACGCATCTCTAAATCTAAATGGTTGGTCGGTTCATCTAAAAGTAATAGTTGTGGCTTCTCTTGAACAATAAGCGCTAAGACTAAACGCGCTTTTTCTCCACCAGACATAGTATCAATAGGCGATAAGGCTTGGTCGCCACTAAAGCCAAAACGACCTAAAAATGAACGCGCTTGCAATTCTGTTATCTCAGGCTTTGCACGTACAATATGTTCTATAGGGCTGCTTGTTTTATGTAACTGCTCTAATTGGTGTTGAGAAAAATAGCCTACTTTAAGTTCTTGGGCGCAATATCGCTCACCTGCTTGCAGTGCTAATTCGCCAGCAAGCGATTTTATCAATGTTGATTTACCCGCGCCATTTCGCCCTAATAAACCAATTCGGCTGCCAGGCACTAAAGTTAACCCGACATTATTTAAAATAATGTCTTCAGGGCTATAACCACAGGCACTTTCTTTTAATGCTAAGAGTGGGTAGGGCAAGGTTTCTGGTTGTTCGAAGCTAAAGGTAAACTGACTATCGACATGAGCTGGTGCTAAGTCAGGTAACTTTTCTAAACGCTTTAAACGGCTTTGTGCTTGTTTCGCTTTACTTGCTTTAGCGCGAAAACGATCAACAAATGCGGTTAAGTGAGCAGCTTCTTTAATTTGTTTTTGATATTGAGCATCTTGTTGAGCGAGATGTTCTGCACGTTGTCGTTCAAATGCGGTGTAATTGCCACTGTATAGTTTTGCTTTTTGATGTTCTATATGGAGTATTTGACCGATAACTGTATCGAGGAAGTCACGATCATGTGAAATTAATACCAGTGTACCAGTAAAGCGCTTTAGCCACCGTTGTAACCAAATAACTGCATCAAGATCTAAATGGTTAGTAGGCTCATCGAGTAATAATAAGTCTGCCCGGCTGATCAACGCTTGAGCTAGGTTGAGTCGCATTCTCCAGCCGCCAGAAAAGTCTTTAACGGCATTGCTCAATTGTGGTTGTAAAAAGCCTAAACCATGTAATAACTCACCCGCTCTTGCTGGTAAACTGTAACCATTAACCGTATCAATTTTATTGATTATAATCGCTTCTAAATTACCGTCGTTTGCAACCCTTGCTTGCTCTAATTCTCGCTCTAGTTGGCGAAATTCTTTATCGCCATCCATAACATAATCTAAAGCTGTTTGCTCTAATGCTGGTGTTTCTTGCCTTACTGTGGCAATAGTCCAGCTTGCAGGCATAGAAAGATTACCCATATCTGGATGTATCTCACCGAGCAAGGCAGCAAAAAGTGAAGACTTACCACAGCCGTTTGCACCGACTAAACCAACTTTGTGATTTGGATGAATAGTGAAGCTAGATGACTTTATGAGGTTTTTTGCCCCTCTATCTAGGCTTAATTCGCTGGCAGTAATCAATCGGTAATCCTCTATTATTCTGGGTATAAATGAATTTTTCTGGGTATTAATTAATATTTATTTCATATCAAATTAAGCATAAATATAAATGCTTGCACATTGTCTCTTTTCCTACGGGGTTACTTCAAGGTAAAATAGTAAAAATTATTTAATAATTAGAAGTTTCTTGTGAATAGTAAACAAAAAAAACGTTTTATAGCTGGTGCGATATGTCCAAAATGTAAAGCTATGGACACTATGGCATTAACTAAAGAAAACGACGTCGAGAAAGTTACTTGTGTCAGTTGTGGCGAGCAAATGAGTCAACCAGAAGCTCATGTGGAAAAAGCGGTTCGTCAGCATGAGCAAGTTATCGGTGTTTTTAAGCAATAGTAGTTACTAGAGTGTTTAAATTAAGAAATCGTCATAAACTCTTAACAGAGATTAAAAATGAGGAGGTGGTGGCTCAATTTCTTGCCCCGCCTCTGGCGCAGCCGAGTTTGCTTCTTTAAGTCGAGTTGCCATTAATCGCAGTTGTCCTTTTAATTCGGCAATTTTTTCTTGGTGGATAGCAAGTTCTTCACTTAGCTGCTCAATAACGTCATCTTGAAATACATTGCGAGACTCTAAAGCATCAAGTCGTTGAACTAGCATATCTGATAAGTTGTCTTGTTCGTCGTTTACTGGGGTATTTGCCATAATTCAGCATATCCTGAAGAGCTTTCTGTTAATATTCTGCCATTATCGCCAAAAGCGACACTATAAACAACTGCACCGGTAGGTCGATTTGCTTCTTTAGGTGAAACTTTCCAGTGACTGAGACGTTTTCCAGTAGCTACTTCCCATACGCTTACCTTTCTATTAGCTGCGCCAGTTAACATAGTTTTACCATCTTTAGAAAATCTAATTGAACTGAATATTTCTTGCCGTTTGGTACCTTTTAAATCACTTATTAACTTTCCTGTTTTTAAGTCCCAAATATGCGCTCCGTTCATGCTATCTCCTGAAAAAGCATAACGCCCGTATGCATCAAGAGCTACTTTGGAAACACGGCTAGGGTGATTAAACTTATAAATAACTTGACCGGAAACTGTGTCCCAAACATAGGCAATGAAATCATTACCACCAGATATAGCTATACGGCCATTAGGTAACATATCGACAGAATTTATTTTTTCACTATGACCTAAAAATTCGAGTCGACGGCCATTAGCCATAGTTACATGTACTACGTCACCATTGGCTTTGCCGATAAGTAAGTAATCACCATAGTTGCTAATGGCAATATCACGAATGTTAGAATTTCTTACCTGCCAATACCCTTGAGATTGCCCTGTTTCAATGTCCCATAAGGCAAAGTTGGTTCTATTGGCTGACATAACATGACTATTGTTATTACTTATAGCTAAAGCAAGGGTGATGTTGTCACTGCTTTGTAGTTGTTGAGACCACTGATATTTTAAGGCGTTTGTATTTAAATCCCACAAGCTTATGCCGTGATGAATTGAAGAAACCACACTGAAATTTCCATCATTCGAAATACTACCGGCATAAGCGCCTTCAACCGCATGTTGCCAACGTTCAATTGGGCGGTTTGACGATGGTTGGCAGGCACTGATAATTAAGGAAAAAACGATCAAAACAATGCTCTGCTTGGTATTCATAATGTAGCTATTACGTTTTAACAAAATATAAAGTCTTTTTTCTTGCCCCATTTATCGTTAGTATAAGGCGTTTTTAATTTTATACCCAAGTAGTTTGGTTATAAAAATCTTAATATAATTTCAACTAGGTTTGGGGAATTCTCCAACTGTGTTAATAAATGGAGAATAAAATGAAATTTTTCAAGCCGACTTTAGTCGCTATCGCACTCGTTTCAGTTTTAGGTTGTAACGAACAAGCTAAACAAGAAGTAGTTAAAGCCCCAGTTTTAGATACTGAAATTCAAAAGCAAGCCTATGGTCTAGGTGCTTCTATCGGCATGTATATGCAGCGTAATTTAGAACAGCAAAGTAAATTAGGTTTAGGTTTAGATAAAGATCTTATCGCTCAAGGTTTCTTAGACAGCATTGATGGCAAGTCATTAATGGAACAAGAAGAAATTCAAGCGTTATTAATGAGCCTTGATACACAAATGAAAACCAAGCAAGAAGAAATGATTGTTAAAGAATCTGAAGCCGCTATTGCTGAAGGTCAAAAATTCTTAGCAGAAAATGCTAAACGTGAAGGTGTTCAAGTAACGGCTTCCGGCATTCAATATGAAATAATTGTTGAAGCTGATGGTGAAAAACCACTAGGTACAGATACAGTTAAAGTGCATTATGTTGGCAACGTAATAAATGGTGAAGTATTCGAGAGCTCTATTAAGAATGGTGAGCCGGTAGTATTTCCATTAAACCGTGTAATTCGCGGTTGGACCGAAGGCGTTCAATTAATGTCTGTTGGTGCTAAATATAAATTTACTATACCTTCAGATCTAGCTTATGGACCAAATGGTAAACCACCATCAATTCCAGGTAACTCGGTATTACAGTTTGAAATTGAATTATTAGAAATTCAAAAAGCAGAGCCAGTTGTTCAATTAGGTGCAGTTCAACAAGAAAAAGCAGTGACTATTCCTAAATTAGAACCAATGAAAGAAATAGCCGTGCAAGAAGCGGTTGAAACTAAGGCTGAAGTAGTTGAAGCTGCAGCAATAGAAGAAAAAGTGGCTGAAGCAGCAGTAGAAGATGCTGTGCAATAACAAGCATAACCTTTGATTAAAGCGAGCTTAGCTCGCTTTTTTTATATCACAAATTTATGCATACAAGGGAATAATGGAACAATTATTGATTATTGGTTATGTTTGGCCTGAGCCTAACTCTTCCGCTGCTGGCAGTAAAATGATGCAGCTTATTGCGTTTTTTCAGCGTAAAAATTATCAAATAACGTTTGCAAGTCCAGCACAATTTTCTGATCATATGGCTGATCTAAAAGCTTTGGCGATAAATGTTGAGCCAATTGCACTTAACTGCGGATCTTTTGATGTCTTTATAAACAAATTAAAGCCGTCCGTGGTGCTTTTTGACCGTTTTATGATGGAAGAGCAGTTTGGCTGGCGGGTATCCGAGCAATGTCCACAAGCTATTCGCATCTTAGACAGCGAAGATTTATTTTGCCTACGCCATGCCCGTCACGATGCTTTTAAACAAAATAGAGAGCTATTAGATAGTGATTTGTTAACCTCTGAGTTGGCAAAACGTGAAGTGGCAGCCATATTTCGCTGCGATCTTTCATTAATCATTTCTCAAGTGGAAATTGAACTGCTACAACGCCTCTTTAAAGTTCCTGCCTATTTATTACATTACAGCCCGTTTATGTTTACAGAGTCAGAGCTTCACCTAGATAACCCAAATTATCAGCAACGGCAGCACTTTATCTCAATTGGAAATTTTAGACATGCGCCTAATTGGGATGCAGTGTTATGGCTCAAACAGCAAGTTTGGCCATTAATAAGAGCAAAGTTACCAGAAGCACAATTATTGATTTATGGCGCATACCCCCCTCCTAAAGCAACAGCACTTCATGATGAAAAATCAGGTTTTTTAGTAAAAGGTTGGGTAGATAATGCTGAACAAGCAATGCAAACAGCAAGAGTTTGTTTAGCGCCATTACGTTTTGGTGCCGGCATTAAAGGTAAACTGGCGCAGGCAATGATCTGTGGAACACCCTCAGTAACTACGGATATTGGTGCTGAGAGTATGCAAAGTCTACAACCATGGGGTGGTGCTATTGCCAACGACATTGAAACAATGGCTGAGAATGCTGTTGAATTATACCAAAACAGCACGTTGTGGCAGAAAGCAAGTACTAATGGTGTAACCAATGCTCAAACCATGTATCAACTTGATGAACACTTTAGTAAATTTTCAATCATACTCACTAAACTTGAAGACAATTTAGTAACGCTCCGGCAACAAAATTTTATCGGCAGTATGCTCAATCACCACGCCCATAAAAGTACTAAATATATGGCGCAGTGGATTGAAGCGAAAAACAAGCTATAAAGCCGTGGCTAATAAACCATTAAGCCTTACCGCTGCTTGAAGAATGCGTTGTTCTAATATTGGTTGGTAATGAATTAAATAACTTTTAGGTAAATGTATCACTTTTGCACTCAGCTTTTTACATTTACCCTGTTCATTTATTTTGCAATATTTAAAAGACGCAGTTCTTATTAATGTTAACGACTCATTAGCCCAAGTAAGCGTGTTTTGACTTTGCCATTGCTGTATAGGAGCACTTTGCCACTGATTAGATAGTTTTGACATCAGTTGAAGGTATTTATCAACTTGTTTATTTTCAGCTAGTTTTGCTACTAATAAGCACGAGTCCCATAACCAATGTAGGTTATTACATTTATCTTGAGGGATGGTAATAGCACGACGATTTCCGCCATAATCATCAGCATAACTTACATGTAGTGGCTGATGAATATCACCTAACCAATGACCCAAAAACATAAGAGCTTCTAGTTTCTCTCTATTATTTTCAGAGTTTATTAATTGGCGATTATGAATTTCAATTGCTCGGCTGATGCAATTTTCCTCACAAGTGCTTGCGGTAACTTTGCTATCACTGCGAGGTAAATTAAGATAATGCCAGCTTTTATATTGGTCATACTCAGGCTCTTTTTTTATCGCATCAGCCCAGGTACAAGCTTTAGCATAGGTAATCACCGTGCCTTTTTTTTGATAGTTATAGCGATTAATTTGCTCAATGTCTTTTTTTGAAAGTGTTGCTAATAATTGAGCTACCTTTTGCTGTTTATCTATGGGTAAGTTGTTAAAAGCAAGTTGACAAACCACCTGATGACCTAATTTACCCAAGGCATAACTTGCATTTGAAGTTATCAGCAATAGTATGACCAAACAAATCTTGAACATTGTAAAACCTTTAATGAATTATTTGCCTAAAAGTATCAATAAAGTCTATAGCATTTAGTATATTCAAACAGTATCATTATTGAGAATTTCACTGTGTTGCTGAAGAATGTATTCGTTCTAACAATTTCTAACAAAAGTTTAGTTGTTAAAAGGGGTAAAAGTCTTTATTTTATAACTGATATGATGAGAGTGCATTTTTTAAATAAAGATTTAAGTAAAGGTTATATGTTTAGAGTTTTGTTACGGATAACAGTATGTATTGTATTAGCTACCGCTTTATCAAGTTGTAGCTCGATGTCGTTTGGTGATATTTTTTCAAGCTATAATACTCAAATGCAACCTGTGCATTCAGCTCAGTTTAACGGCGACTTTAAGCTTGCTGAGTCGTTAATTAAACCACGTGGTACTTCTGATGGCACGTATGCTTTAAGTTTACTAGAAACGGGACGGTTACAATATTTAGATGCTAACTGGAAAACCAGTGAGCAAACATTAGCACTAGCCTACCAACAAGTACAAACCTCCGAGCAACAAGCCAAAATTCAGTTAAGTCGCGGCGTAGAAAATGTTGGTGCTCTTGTTAGTAACGATAGTGCGCTTCGTTATGATATTCCTTTTTACGAACAAAGCATGTTACATACCTACCAAGCCTTAAATTACTTGTATCAACGACAATTTGAAGGTGCTTTAGTTGAAGTCCGTCGAGCTAATTTAGTACAAGAAAAAGCGCTATTGGCTAATCAAGGAAGTTTATTCAAAGCTCAACAAGACATGAACAATAACGGTATTAGCGATAAGTCGTTTAATGAGAGTTATCCATCAATGGCAGCCACCATTGGAGAGGTAAAAAACGGTTTTCAAAATGCTTATACGTTTTATTTATCCGCGCTGTTATATGAAGCTGCAGGAGAATTGAATGATGCCTATATTGATTATAAAAAAGCCTTAGAAATATTTACCCATAACCATTTTTTACAACAAGATGTACTGCGATTAGCTAAAAAACTAGCAATGACCGATGATTTAGCTCGTTTTGAACAGCAATTTGGTCAATATAAAAGTAATGAAATAAAAAATAGCGGTCAGTTGGTAATAATGCTTGAACAGGGGATTATTAATCCTAAAGAAGAAATTGCCATTAACTTACCGATATTTACCAGCCATAACGATATGCGTTTTTACAGTGTCGCCTTGCCCACATATCGGCAACGAAAGTCTCCCAGAACGCCATTAATGTTAACCGTGAACGAGCAGAGCTATCAATCTCAAGAAATTATTCGTTTACAATCTTTGGCGGCGAAGCACTTAGAAGATCAATTACCTTCTATCGTTGTAAGGCAGGTCTTAAGGCTAATAGCCAAAGAAGAAATGCGTCAACAAATCAGCAGAAAAGGTGGTGATCTTGGTAATATCCTTGCCAGTCTTTATAACATTGCCTCAGAAAAAGCCGATACACGCAGCTGGAGTACTTTACCGGATAACGTACAAATTATTCGTCTCAATTTAGCCGCAGGTAAACATCAACTACAAATTAAGCATCAAGGACAAAGTAAAATAATTGATGTTGAAATTAACGCTAACCGTATAAGTTTGATTAATGTCAATTCGATAGGGAATTATCTTGATCATAAAGCAATAAATTTATAAATATCCCAGACAAAGCATTAATTTTAAAGCATTAAAGAAGTAATTAAAGCAGAATTTGATAATTAACAAAGAGTCAAAAAGGAAATAATCATGGGCATACAAAGAGCAGCATTAATTACTCTGTTAATGAGTAGTGTATTGGTTGTCGGTTGTAAAAACGTACCACCAGTAACCTCAGGCATGGGATCCAGTAAAATTGTCCCGGGAGATGATTTTAGTAAACATTTAGAGGTACATAACCCTGAACTGGGAGAAAAGCTAAAAATCACCAGCATTAAATCACGCAAAACAAATGATTTGCTAGAAGTAAATTTAGAATTAACCAGTAGTTACAAAAAATCATTACAACTGCAATATCACTTTAATTGGTATGACCCTGATGGTTTTGTTATTGAGTCGAGAAAAACGCCTTGGAAACCACTAGACTTACATGGCTTTCAATCAACAGCACTCAGGGGGTTAGCACCAACTACCGCTGTGGCATCATTTAGTGTTTATGTACGTGAAGTACCAGAAAAAGCATTTAAATTTTAATTATTACCAGTTCCATTAAGTTAGTTACCTTTGAATGAGAAGACACTTATTGGCGTTGGTATAACACTATAAAAATTATTAAAAGGAAATCCCAATGAATAAAGTTATCTTAGTGGCAAGTATCAGTTTAGCGGTAACAGTACTCGCAGGTTGTACTAATAAATCAGTTGTTCGTTATGGCGATGCAACGGCGGTAGAAACTACCGATATCAGTTTTGGCTCTACCGATCTACAAAAAGTGGCAGGCGAGATGACCGATTCGTTATTAGTGTCTCCAGTTGTAGGCACATTAACTGCGAATAAGCGTCCTATCGTATTTGTTGATCGCATCAAAAATAAAACCAGTGAGCATATTGATACCGAATCAATTACCGATTCAATTTCAACAAAGTTATTACGCTCAGGTAAGTTTCGCTTTGTTGATATGGCCCGTGTAGACGCAGCTAGAGAACAGCTAGATTTTCAACAAAACTCGGGCATGGTTGACTCAAGTAAAGCCATGCAGTTTGGCCGCCAAGTAGGCGCTGAATACATGCTTTATGGCAATCTATCAAGCATTGTTAAATCAAACAAAGACCAATCTGATGTTTATTATAAATTTACCATGCGTTTAATGGACTTAGAAAGTGGATTAGTTGAATGGGCTGATGAAACCGAAATTCGTAAAACCAAGGGTAAAGAGTTTGTTAGCTGGTAGCTTTTAAGGTTAGCAGCCTAGAAGTTAGAAGGCTAAGGATTAGGAGGCAGCATGAAAAGTTTATTTTTAAGCTGCCTATTTCTACTCGTGTATGCGCCATTAGTCAGTGCAGACTACGATAGAAATAGTGCGGTAGCGGTAGAAAAAGTATTGTTCGGTAAAATTAATTCAGTGAGAAATATAACCCAAAAAGAATTAATTGCAGATAAAAATCAAGGTTGGAAAGTTTTTGGTGGCGCGTTAATTGGCGGTGTTATCGGTAATCAATTTGGCGGCGGTAGTGGTAGAGACATTGCGACAGTACTGGGCGCTATAATCGGCGGTAATATGGCGAATAACCGCAATCCTGAATATACAGAACGAACGATATATTTAGTTGAACTGATGATAAAAGTAGATCAGGGCAAAGAGTATATGGTTATTCAAGATCTTGATAGTAAAATGGTCTTTCATTCCGGTGATGCCGTTCGACTGATTTACCTTGAAGGCGGTACAGTTAGAATAGATAAACAAATGTAATGTCATTTTGGTTATCATAAATTAATGGTAAGCCGAGCTGTTAACTTGCAGGTTTCTCTGCAAGTGCGTTGTAAATTATCGATACTTATCGACTAAATGACAAACTACACATTTGAACAGCCAGCTTGCCAAGCATATAACGATGACTTTTATATGTTTGGTTTATTCTTCTTAATCATTAGCTATTAATCCTGACAATCACTAATCCGCACTTTTGAATCCCCATATTGGCCAAGATGCAATTTTAATGCTGCTATACTGGCGCATGGAATCTCAGGATTGCTATATAAATAGATAAATTTCACCTTGGTTATATCTATATTAAATAAAGGTGAGATATCGGATATCACGTTAGAACTTAAGGATAGTCTAAACTGTTGGGTAAAACTTGGTAAAGGTGTTAAGTCACTAATGTTATTATCTTTTAGGTCCACATTTTGTAATAACACCATATTTGATAAAGCAGATATATTAGATATGTTATTCTCGCTGGCGTCAAGATAAGTAAGGTTAATTAAAGGACTCAGAGCAGAAATATCATTGAGCCCCATATTCTCTAATTCTAATGAATCTAAAGTCGTTAAGTTTGATAATGGCGTGATATCTAGGTTTTGAATTTTGCTTAAAGATAATCCTGTTAGCATCGGTAAATGTGTTAAGGGGGTGATATCTGTAATTGGATTCTTGCTGGCTGTTAAGTACAATAGGCTCGGGATATATTTTAAAGGTGTTAAGTCTGTTATTTGATTTCCGTAAATGCCAAAAATTTTAAGTGAGGGTAACGTGGAGTTTGTTAAAAAGGATATATTTGTTAATAAATTATTAGAAACTGAAAGATTTTCCAAGGCTGATAAATTTGCTAATGGCGAAAGATCGGTAATTTTATTTTTACCTTCACTAAAGTAGAAATGATCAATATTATATAAGTAAAGTGCTTTAAGTTTAACTAGTTGACTTAATGGACTAATATCAACTATGTCAGTCTGCGATAAACTTAATATTTCTAAATTTGTTAAAGTTCCAATGAAAGTTAGATCCCCTGACCCCACAGCCCCATCAAGGAATAAATCAGTTAATGATGTTAGCTCCTCTAATCCTGTAAAATCGTAAATCCTAAAAGCTGGACAGGTGAGACTTGTTACCTCGTCAACGGTAAGCCATTTGTTTTCTTTAGCTTCATAATCTACACATCGTTTTAAGTTATTATCGGGAAAGACCAAGTAAGACAACGGAATACTATCGATACAAGCTTGCGGCTTTGTTATTTCCGTAGAACTTAATGCCGACTCCAAATCTTCAAGGTATAAACAGGGAATATTATTATTCCCGGTTAAAATTAACGACAATAAATTTATATTGCTTAATAAAGGGGTGACATCTCTAATTAAGGTATTGGCTAAATTTACTTCTCTAAGATTAGGCAGAAGATATAATACCTCTACATCAGCGATTTGATTATTAGATAAATCGATACTTGTTAAAGAAACTAACATTTCCAGATTTCTTAGATAGACAATATTTTTTGAATTACAATTAAGAGAGACCACTTCAGCGATTAGTAGCCAGCCATTAGCGGCGGCATTTTCTATAATACAAGTCGCTAATTCATCTTGAAAACCCCAAAGTGTAGAATCGTTAACCGGTGGGCTGGTCATTATTTCAACAATATCTTCTGTTGATAAACCTTCATTATCAGTCACTGTGAGCTTTAGCACGGTAGTTTGAACAATAGACGCAAAAGTCGTTATAAATTCTACATCTGCTGTGTTTTCAGCTAACAATCGTCCATTTCCCGATATTTTTTGCCATTGATAGCTGATAATAAAACCATCAGTATCCGCTGCTTCTCCGTGTAGAATTATGGTACTTCCTGCCTCGATAAGCTGATCCGTGCCAGCGTTTACTGTTGGTGGAGAGTTTGCAACCGTAGCTTCAACGGAAATATTAATGCTGTCATTAGCCGTTGCTTGACTATTATCGGTAACCTTCAATCTAAAGGTTAATATCTCATTTGTAGGTAAAGTCGGTGCGATGAATGTAGCAGTTGCTGAATTCGCATTGGCGAGAGCAACGTTACTACCTGAGGTTTGTTGCCATTGATAACTTTCAATGGTGCCGTCAAGGTCTATAGCTAGCCCAGAAAGGGTAACTGTTGCACCACCGGTGGTTATTTGATCTGCACCAAGGGTTACTGTCGGAGGGATATTCTCAACCGTGGCTTCAACGGTAATGGTAATATTGCCATTTGCTGTTGCTTGACTGTTGTCGGTAACCATCAAGGTAAAAGTTAATATTTCGCTTGTTGGTAAGGTCGGTGCGATAAAAGTAGCAGTTGCTGAATTCGCATCG
>JALJPB010000027.1 GCA_022969175.1 Colwellia sp.
TCACCAAAGCGTGAGTTTGTGACGAGGTAGATTTTAATAAAACATATAACAAAAACATTTGTTATATGTTCGACATGTATAGGAGTTATAAAGATGACAAGAGTATACACCAGTGGCGTATTTGATTTATTTCACGTAGGGCATTTATCTGTTATTCAAAAAGCAAAGGAGTTTGGCGACTACCTTATTGTTGGCGTACATTCAGACGCAGACGTAGAATCATATAAGCGCATCCCTACTATTTCTTGCGAACAACGATGTGAAATAATTCGGAACATTAAGGGTGTTGATGAGGTAATTGTTGCCCCACTTACGCCGAATAACGACGAGAATTTTTACCTACTACATCGGATTGATATTCATGTAGCAGGCAATAATATGGAACATATGTATGAGTTACCTCACAAAATGGGGATTATGCGCTATGTACCGAGAAGCCCTTTAATTGATTCATCATCAATCATAAAAAAGCTTAAAGTTTAGTAACTAACTTTTTTAAGAGGTTAATCAGTAGTAAGCAGCATGATTTTTACTTTCGCTTATGCACAGTCGCCTATCAAGGCAGACAAAACCTTATAAATAATTAGTATTCATCACTTCTTCTCAGTGATTAAAGTGAATCTTGAATTTACAGTCCAACCGTCTATTGTTGGAGCCAAAGCAGCCCTCTAGTGGCTGCTTTTTTTATATCAATTAAGGGTCGTCTTTGTGATAGTAATGACGATTAACGCTATCTCGAAAAGAGGGTGTATGCCTCCGCAATGCGCACAAAGTGAACCTCTGCATTGCTGACAAAATCTCAGAGATTATGGTTAAACACGTTTTTGTATAAAATTATATTTAACGGATGCCTGTTAAGAACAAACTAAGGTAATAAAGAGCAAGCTCACACTATTACAATAAATCAAACTCTTCGATTGACCAAATAAGCGCAAACGTCAATGCAACAACAGCAACAGAAATTGGCGCGACCTGGATATGCTCAAAGATAGTTGCCCATTGCATATCAATGATGGCTGGCTTTGCTATAGGAGCATCGGTAAATAATGCAAGCAGTACATTTATCGCTAAATAACCAAGTGAACATACAATTGCTGCTGAAAAAGCATAGATATACCAAGAGGTAGCTTGACCTTGTTGGTTAATTAACTGCATCGTTGACAGTGAGAAGTTATCATCATCCAGCTGCTCTTCAGTCAATTGGTCTGTTAACCAGTCATCATTTAGAAAGTCATCTTTCATGAGTTTGCTCCTGTTTCACTTTGCTCCGCTAGAGTTTTTAGTTTTAATCTGCTGCGTCGAATTAATGATTTTACCGTGCCCAAAGGCATATTCATTACCTCTGTTATTTCTTGATGACTCAGTCCATGGCTAAAGTGTAGCAATAAAGTAGCTCGTTCTTCTGGTTTTAAATATTTTATTAGTACCTTCACTGTGCGCTGTGCGTCGAATTGATTTTCCAAGTTAATAGCGTCAGCAACATCTTCAATTTCGGCATTTGTTAACGCTTGTTTTTTGCGAGTATGGCTGACAAATAATTGATAAGCGATTTTAAACAGCCAAGATAAAAACTTAC
Organism: Colwellia sp.; assembly: GCA_022969175.1. Classification (GTDB taxonomy): domain Bacteria; phylum Pseudomonadota; class Gammaproteobacteria; order Enterobacterales; family Alteromonadaceae; genus JALJPB01. The sequence continues at coordinate 1,577 of JALJPB010000027.1, forward strand.
CCTCACCTCGGTAAGTTTTTATATGTAGAAACGCTTTTAAAAATGTTTCTTGGGCAATGTCATCAGCGATAGCGTGCTCGTTTTGCAACAATCGCCTTAAAAACTGTCTTATTGGCGATTGGTTTAGTCTCATTAATTGCTCAAAAGCGTGGTGTTCGCCTGATTGCTGTACTCGCTCAATAAGGTTGGCTTCCATCAGTTTACTTTTTTGCTGCTTTGAGTTTTGAAAAAGCCAAGTAAACTAAACCGATAATGATGGGTAAAAAACCAAAAATCCATGCGATACCACCAACTGGCATGAAGGTTAGTGTTAGTACAATGCCAGTGACTAGCAATAACATGCCTCTTCTAAAGTCACTTTGAGGTTGTTTTTTCATTACCAAATCTAGCGACTCTAACAGTTCAGGGGTGATTTCTTTTCCTGACTCTACCAGTTTTTGTAGTGTTTCTTGCTTGGCCACTTTTGCGCGATTGATAAAAAATAACACGGCAATAATAATTAAAGTGCCACAAATTGCAGCAGTAATGCGCATGATAAAATCATAATAGGCTAGTTCGTTCATAAAAAATTCCTTTAATACTTTGGTTATAATGGCTATAAGTTAAGTGATATATTAATAGAACGCATCAATTGAGCTGTTGGATGCATTGAGGTGACATTTTATTTTTGTAAGTTATAGGCAAGCTACTTTTGTCTTAACCTTAGTACACCACTAAGCTGCTTTTCATAATAGGATAAATTACTGTCATTATTAGATTTTGCCAAACTTACCGCCTCGCTAAAACTATTTTTGGCTAAATTAAGTTGGCCACTTTCACGATATGCATCGCCAAGACTGTCGTAAGCACTTGCTGAATATTGGTGGTTTTTTACATTCAACTCAAAACTATCTATCGCCTGTTGGTAGGCTTGATATTCTAAAAAGTCATAACCAATTTTGTTGAGCCAGCCTTTATTAGGGGTAGTATAAAGGCATAACATCTCTTGATAAAACTGCTCAGCGATGGCGAGTTTATTTTCAGATAAATGCAGTTTGATAAACTCTTGGTATCCCCACTGGTTCATATTAACCTTATAACCTGCGCGCCTCGAAATTTCTTGATAATAAGCTTTAAGCCCTGCCAAGCCCCCATCAGCGTGAAAATCGTCCAAATCACCATTAACATTTGGTAATTTAATGTCACGCTTAAATTCATCTATCGCTACGTTATTTGCTGCCAAATGCATATTCATGGTTAAACGAATATTACCAACAGGGGTAACATTGGCGAGATAAATTACCGTGGTGCCGTCGCCGTACATAGCAAGATTACTCGAATAGCCGTCTAAAGAGCCGCCATGACTGATCAGCTGAATACTTGGATTAAAACGGATCATAGTTTCATGATTGATATACCAGCCGTAGCCGTAGCCGCCAATATTTGGGCTAAACATTTTATCCGTCAGTGGTTTTGACAATAACTTATGACTTTTTAATGCTTTACTCCAGGTATATAGATCGTCAACAGTGGAATACATCCCGCCGGTAGTATAAGCGTTTGACAAGTCCCTATACTTGGCCAGTTTATACTCGCCTTTTTCGGAAGAAAATAGTTCACTAAAAAAGCCAATTTGTTTGAATTGATAGCCTTTTGCAATATGTTGTTGGTGATATTTATTGTCAGCGTAGCCGGTATTTTTTAATGCTAAAGGTTTAGTAATATAAATATCGAGTAATTGTGCAAACGACTTCCCTGTTACCTGTTCTAAAATGGCACCGAGCAAAATGTAGTTTTGACTAGAATAATAAAACTCTGTGCCGGGTTCGTTAATCAACTCCATTTGGGCGATGAGCTTTACATAGGAATTTGGTGTGACTGACATCTTTCTAAATTCACTAGACTTAATGCCTAATCGACGCAGTCCCTCATAATGAGGAAGACCCGAGGTGTGTGACAATAATCTATGAATGGTTATTTTAGCTCCATTTTCTTTAGGGAAATAGGGCAGATAATCACTTACCGTCATTTCTAAATCAATGTTACCCCGCTCTACTTGTTGCATAACCAACATCGCAGTAAATTGCTTGGTAACAGAGCCAATTAAAAACTTGGCATCTTCCACCAGGGGAATGTTGTTTTCTTTATCGTAAAAACCATAAGCTTTTTTTAATAAAATTTTATTGTCTTTTGCAACCAGCATCACACCGTTAAATGGGCTTTCAATACGGTTATGTTGGCCTTCTTGTGAATAGAGCTCCATTAATGCGTTTATGTTTTGAGTAAAACTAGATGCTGTAAATGGCAGTGTCAGCAATATAAAAAACATAAGCAGAGATAAAATACCGCCTAACCGCCTAGTTAGTATTTGCTGGATTTTTGCTATTAATATATTCATGTTAATTCCTCTCATTTCAGTTATCGCTTTAGTTATGGCATGAGTTGTCTATAGACAAACACTTTAATAAATGAACGACTGGATTAGCGTTTTGGATTCAGGCAGAAGAAAATAAAAATCAATAAGGAAAAGCTAGATCCTTTAGCAATTTACTTTGTTAGGGGATTTAGAGGTAAGCCATCAAAGGATGAGGTGTCTATGATAGTTGTGCTTTGGCTGATATTTAAAAACTTTAACGGTCAATGAAAAACAATGCAAAAAATTTTTACGTCAATAGGCAACCGATTTATCAGCCCTTCCGTCTAAACAACTTTAAGCTCGCCAAAAAACAGAAGTAATGTGATGAAACACTTTTGATTTTTCTAAAAGTACTAGCCGCATTATCGCTGGTGATTAGAAAGTTCAACATACATCAGCGCAATTATTTAATTAACTTGGTTAGCGTGATCAAGTAAACAAATGATGAGAATTTATCGGCCGATTTTCATTGTGCCGTGTGCAATATAACCAGAAACTAATTTGAGGAATACCAATGAAACAAACAATACGTCGACCAAAGTTAAGCTATTTACTGCCGATATTTTTATTGATTAGCACTTGCTCTAACATCGTAAGTGCCGACGAAAAAAAAGCATACTCAAAAGCGTCTGATGAACTATTAATGAATAAAACAGACGAAATTATTAAACAGTATACCGATCCAGGCTGGTTTTCTGGCAGCGTGGTGATATTTAAAGCAGACAAGGTTATTTATGATAAGAGCTTTGGTTTTGCTGATTTAGAGAACAAGGTAAAAAATACTTCTGCAACAAAAACCAGAATAGGCTCGATCAACAAACATTTTACTGCAACTTTGATAATGCAGAAAGTTCAGTCAGGAAAAATATCATTAGATGATACCTTAGCAAAATTCAAATTGGGTTTTCCACAAGACATTGCGGAAAAAATTACGGTACGTCATTTACTTAAGCATACTTCAGGTTTTGCTGACATATTTAATAATGAATATTATAAAACATACCGCTCATTAAAAACCATCAATGACAAACTACCGTTATTATTAAATAAGCCTTTAATTTCTGAACCAGGCGAGCAATACAACTATTCAAACTATGGTTATATTGTTTTAGGCGCAATTTTAGAAAAACTTGAACAAAAGAGCTTTCAATTGATTATTAATGAAAACATTTTAAATGTTATTAAAGCTGACAATACTCAATACGCCTTGACTGAAAACGTTACAGATAAAGCGAAGAGTTATCAATTCACTCCTATGGGGACAAAAATAGATAGAACGAGCAGACTGGAAAATTTAACACCCGATGGCGGCATGTACTCCACACCTTATGACCTGGCGCTTTTTTATTCCAAGCTTTTTTATAGCAACCAGCTACTCAACGACCAATCAAAAGCAATGATGAAAAATCATTACAAAAAATCAATCAAACCTTGGTCTGAATTCTTGCACAGTGATAAGACTAAAGTGATTTCTTATGGTGGAGGGCCTGGAGTGAGTGCTGCTGTAGAAATATTAATTAAAGATAAATTGATGGTGATAGCCTTAGCCAATACTGATGGCGTGGTAGCAGAGCGTATCACCCAGAGAGTGATTGAAGTTCATCAAGGCAAAGAATATAAAAAGGTCATCTTGCCGCTAGGATTATTTGCAATGAAATTATTAGAGAAAAAAGGAGATGTTTATTTTGTCGATAATGCTAAACGTGAGTTCACCCAAGCAGGATATGATGACTTTACAACACGACCTTTAAAATTTACTGCTAGACCTTTAAATAAATTAGGTTATGCACTAATTAATAATAATAAAATTGATCAAGCGATTAGTGTTTTTATTGTCAATAGCAAAATATTCCCACAAGACCCGAATACTTTTGACAGTTTGGCTGATGCCTATGAAAAAACAGGAAACAACAGCAAAGCTTTAGTGAACTATCAACAAGCTCTTTTATTAGACTCAGATTTTGACTCCGCCAAGCAAGCTATCTTACGATTAAAGCAATGATAGCCTTTAGGAGTATTATTTAGTCACATAGTCACTTACCCATCTAGAATTAAGGCATTAGCACAAACAATATTTGTTAAGTTCTCATGCCTTTACTTAGTGCCACAGGTCGATTTTTACTGACTTTCTATGGCCTAAGTAGATTTATTTAATATGGTGATTAACACTTTAGCAATAGAGTGAAAATATTTATGACTTATTAGGCAACCGGTTTATCAGCTGTTCCGTCTAATCTATTTTAAACTAAGCACAACTTACAAAACACAACTGGAGTAATAATATGGACACTGTTTTAATTTTTCTTATCTCGCTAATCGCTTTATGGCTGGTCATTAGAAGTATTAACATTCACCTTAAACAACAGAAGCTGGTTAAAGTCAGAGAGATGCTACATGCAGAGCGAGTAAAGAGCCTAGAAACTGATGCAGAACCGATTGATATTAATTTTGAAATGGAAACCATGGATCAGATGTTGAGTCAATCCGTTACCACCTCTGCAGCCTTTATGAGAATTTGGCACCAAGTAAGTTTTAGATTAGCTGTATTTTTTATCGCACTAAGTTTGATGGGCTTGACCTTTGTTTTGATTGCTCAAATAACACAGACTGAACTTAGATTTGGTATAGTTCGCATGGCCTTTGCGCCTTTATTTATTGGTATTCCACTGTTGCTGACTAACTTAATCAGTAATAGGTATTCAAAATAATATGTCTGGGAATGTCGAACAGGACGCTGATGAGCTATTAGTCGCCGGGTTTCTTGAATCAGGTAATAATGATACTTTCTCACGACTGCTAAAGCGTCATCAATCATCGATAAAGAGCATTGTTATTGCCACTCTTGGTGTCCATTTTCGCAGTGAGGTTGATGATGCTTGTCAGGAAATCTCTATTAAGCTCTATGAAAGGGCTAAGAGTTACACCGGAAAAAGTAAGTTTAGCACTTGGTTATATCGCTTGGTAAAAAATTCAGCAATAGATTATCAGCGTAAGCATAAACGTCATCTTGCAACCCAAGCGTACGAGGATGAGGAAATGATTGACTGGAAGACGTCCAATGAACAAATAAGTGGCGCTGTTAACCAGTCGATTAATGAATTTGTAGAGCAACTACCACTGCAATACCGAACGGTAATTTATATGTACTACTGGCAGGGGAATACAACACTGGAAGTATCAAAACACTTGTTAATTACCCAAGGAACGATCAAAGGTTATTTGCACCGGGTTAGAAAACAAATTGCAATCATCATCGAAGATAGTGAATTATAGTTGGTCATCCGCTTTTAGCGAAATTAAGCCAGTTAAATTAAGAAGTTAATGATTTTACCAATGAGGTATAGCAAAGTTAGACTTTCAATAATGAACAGAGAGACCCATAACCTTGGAGATTTTCTTTTAGATTCGTCATAGGTTTTTGGCATTGTATCAGTCCGTTGAATTGTCTTTCCTGTACAAATTATAGTCAAATTTACGATTTATGCTATTTTAACTAAATAAAACAACCTATAACGAAAGAAATTAGCGGCATAAATTGGACAGAATACCGATAAAGTGTCAATTGATTAGCAAACAACTTTCCCTATTGGTGTTTATATCAATGTTTAATAAAAAAGCTCAGTCAGTAATTATAAATTTATACCATTATAGCGGACATATTCAAATTCTTACTGACCACCGTAGCTAAATGAAACGATATACCACTGCAAAATAACAGCGGCATGAGCGAAACTTTTACTTTTGATTAAAGTTATTTAGCTAGGCTAGTAAATAACTTTTCAAAAGCGTCTAAACCTTCATTGGCAATTTCATCACTGATGGTTAGCGCTGGTAGAAAACGAATAACATTACCGTAAAAACCACAGGATAATAAAATCAAACCATATTCAGCGGCTTTACCAATGACCGCTTGCGTAAGTTCCGTATTGGCATTTTCACTATCACCGTCTTTCATTAACTCAATAGCAATCATTGAACCTTGATTACGGACATCAGAAATTAGTTGTGGATACTGGCTTTGCAGTGCGGTTAAACGTTCGTTAAACAATGAGCCAATGTGATTGGAACGTTCAATGAGGTTTTCTTCTTCAATAACTTCTAATACGGCAAGGGCCGCAGCACAAGCAACAGGAGAACCACCATAAGTGCCACCTAAGCCGCCAGGTAATGGTGCGTCCATTATTCCACTTTTTCCGACAACGGCTGAAATTGGGAAACCACCAGCAATGCCTTTCGCCATGGTCATAATATCGGCTTCAACACCTGAGTGCTCGAAGCTGAACATTTTACCGGTACGGCCAAAACCTGTTTGAATTTCATCGGCGATTAGTACAATGCCATGTTCATCACATAGTTCACGTAGCGCTTGTAAAAATTCTGTTGGCGCTGCATAGAAGCCGCCTTCGCCTTGTACGGGTTCAACAATAATGGCTGCAACATCTGAAGGGGCAATATCGACTTTAAATAAATTCTGTACGGCAGTGATTGCATCTTTCACGGAAATATTATGTTGCTCAATGGGGAACGGGGCATGAAAAATATCACCAGGGAATGGGCCAAATAAGTTTTTATATGGCGTGATTTTCCCCGTTAGCGCCATGGTTAAATTGGTACGACCGTGGAAACCTCCATTAAAGGCAATAACACCACGACGACCGGTATGTGCTCGTGCAATTTTCACACAGTTTTCAACCGCTTCTGCGCCTGTTGAAACAAAAATAGCTTTTTTCTCACTAGTACCTGGCGCAAGGGCCGTTAGTTTTTCAGCAAGCTCTACTGCGACTTCATATGGATTAACCATTACACAGGTATGACTGAATTTATCGACTTGTGCTTTTACTGCAGCAACAACTTTTGGGTGGCTATGGCCAGTATTACAAACGGCAATCCCGGTGCCAAAATCAATATAACGATTGCCTTCAACATCCCAAAGTTCAGACCCTTTGGCATGATCGGCATACACAGGATAAATATTGCCTTGACCACGAGCGATCACTTTAGTTTTACGAGCTTGTAATTGTGCATTAGTTGATTGAATCATTGTCTGTACCTATTAAATTTGTTTGATAAACTTACATAGTAAAATTTTCTTAGTAAGTTGGGGGCTTGGTCCGTTCAGCCCACATGGATACCCCCACTTAAACTGAGCTGAAAAACCCTCAGCTGTTTTTAGCGGGACTTGGCTAAAATATGTATTAAGCTATTTGTCTAAACTAGTTGCCTAGCTACTTATCTAAGCCTCCCATGCATAAATATTTGATTTCTAGGAAGTCATCTAAACCGTATTTAGAACCTTCTCTACCATTACCTGATTGCTTAACACCACCAAACGGTGCTGCAGCATTTGAAATTAAACCTTCGTTTATGCCAACCATGCCATATTCTAATCCTTCAGCAACTCGCCAAATACGGCCGATATCACGAGAATAAAAATAAGCCGCTAAGCCATATTCGGTATCATTTGCCATAGCAATGACTTCACTTTCATCTTTAAAAGTAATGATGGGTGATACTGGGCCAAATATTTCATTACTTGCCGCGGGCATATCATTAGTTACACCGGTTAAAATAGTAGGAAGATAGAAGTTTTCATTTTCACCTTTTTTGCCACCTAAAACTATTTTAGCGCCTGCCGCAACTGAGTCGTCTACTAACTTTGCGACATCTTTAACGGCATTTGCGTTGATCATTGGGCCAATAGTGACACCGTCGATTAAACCATTGCCGATTTTAAGTTCTTCAACAGCAGCAATAAATTTTTCAGTAAACTCAGCTAATACGCCCTCTTGAACGAATATGCGATTAGTACATACACAAGTTTGTCCAGCATTTCGGTATTTAGAAACCATAGCACCGGCAATTGCTGCATCAATATCTGCATCATCAAAGACAATAAACGGCGCATTGCCGCCTAATTCCATCGAGACTTTTTTAACAGTTGAAGCACATTGGCTAATGAGTGATTTACCAACAGGCGTAGAACCGGTAAAAGTGAATTTAGCAATGTCTGGATGTTCAGTGAGTACTTTGCCCATGCCACGGGCGTCGTCACCAACAACAACGTTAAATACGCCAGCAGGAATACCTGCTCGCTCGGCAAGTTCTGCCATTGCTAATGCTGATAATGGCGTTTGTGTCGCTGGGCGAACAACAAAAGTACAACCTGCTGATAATGCAGCTGCTGCTTTACGAGCGATCATCGCATTTGGAAAGTTCCAAGGAGTAATTGCTGCAACCACGCCGATAGGCTGTTTGATAACAATAATGCGCTTATCTGTTGATGGCGCAGGAATAGTATCGCCATAAACACGTTTACCTTCTTCGGCAAACCATTCAATAAATGCGGCACCATAGGCAATTTCGCCTTTAGCTTCAGCTAACGGTTTGCCTTGCTCTAAGGTGAGAATACGGCCTAAATCATCTTGATGTTCCATCATTAAGTTAAACCAATTGCGCATTAGGGTTGCGCGTTCGTTGGCTGATTTGGCTGACCACATTTTAAAAGAATTTTTAGCCGCTCGTACGGCAAGTTCTGTTTCTGCAATACCGGCATTACTGACTTTAGCGACCAACTCACCTGTTGCGGGGTTGGTAACGTCAATATCGCTACTGCCCTCAGTGGCACTTGGGTGCCAGCTACCATTAATGTATGAGAAATTTTTAACTAATTGGCTATCTTTAATACCGATCATATTGTTGTCCTCTTTAATATCGACTTCATCATTTACTGCTATTAATTAAAGGTAATTGATGAAAAAGTTTACTTAAGGCTATTGAATATCATTTCTAACTCAGGTTAAATGCAAAACATTCAACCTAAAGGTTTGAGTAATTCAAACTTTAAATGTTGTTATTGCGAGTTTACATCGAGAGTTAATAGTATGGCTAAATATTCAATTATCCCCAAACCCGTCACTGAGTATGATTTACGATTATTACGGATTTTTAAAGCCGTGGTAGAAAATGGTGGATTTGCTGCGGCTGAAACTGAATTAGGGGTAACCCGCTCTACTATTAGTTTGCATATGTCTAATTTAGAAGCTCGCATGAAACTTAAACTGTGCTTGCGGGGCAGGGGCGGATTTTCATTAACTGAAGACGGCCAATCTGTATATCAAGCCACGATAAATATGTTTGACTCTCTAGATGATTTTTCTTTGTTTATTGGCTCTTTAGGTAAAGAGCTTAGTGGTGAATTGGTGATTTTATGTGCAGATCAGCTTGGCATTGCTAAACAAAAAAAGTTGGCCGAGGTCATTCAAATCGTACATGATAAATCACCTAAGTTGCATTTAGTACTCGATGGAGATTCAATTCACAATATAGAAAAATCGTTACTAAAAGATAAAGCACACATAGGTATTTTTCCCGGCTACCAACAAATTGAGGGCTTGCAGTATCAACCGTTGATTAGTGAGCCAATATACCTATGTTGTGGTAATCACCACCCATTTTTTGAGTTGGTCGATAAAGACATCAATGCTGAAATGTTAGCCGAAGCACCGGCAATTCACCCCGGAATTGATATTGATACCCAAGGGCGAGAGCAACTTAAAAAGCTCAACCTTGCCGCCAAGGCCTATCAATTTGATACCCGTAAAGCGATGATATTATCTGGTCGATACTTAGGTTACATGCCTCAAAGTTACATTCAGCAAGAGCTTAATCAAGGGCTGATCAGAATAATAAAACCCAGTGAATTAACTTATCAGTTTGACTTATCTTTAGTAGTAAAAAAAACACCTAGGGAGAATAATAAAGTGGCCTTGTTACAACAGGCTTTCGAGACCGTTTTTACTCAATGATTGAGACTAAGATCCCCACTGGTTTTTTGATACATCATTATATAAACTTTTTTCAATCGACGACTCAACAGCCAAACAATACTAAGTAAAATAATAAACCTTAAGTTTTGTTTTTTTATAACTTTAAATTTTATTTGTAAGATAATCCCCGTTAACTCTTTCTAATAGTTATATTGTCTGAGATTACCTCTAATACAGATTGAACTACTCGCTAACTATGCTATTTTTATTAAAGGTGAATTTAAACGTTCGACCCCCTAAGGTTATTGAAAATGCTAAGATTGTTTTTATTATTGTTGGTAAATGTTGTATTCGTTATTCCTATGTCTTTAGCGCAACAGGTGAAAGTTGAGGTTATAGACCCTAATGCTATCGGTGTTGAGCATATGGTGGTTTATTTGGAGCCAGTCAATAAACCACAAAACGTAGTGATCAATAGCAAACCACTTTTAGTTGAAAAGCACGTTGTTGGACAAACAGTGATTGCCCAAAAAGATAAAGCGTTTATTCCTTATATTACCGTTACCCAAAAAGGCCAACAGCTTTCATTTCAAAATCAAGATGATATTACCCATCACATATATTCCGTTTCAGGTAAAAATCGTTTTTCTTTTAAAATAAAAGCAGGTAAAGAAAAATCTTCGCCTGTGCTTGAGCATACTGGCGAAGTTGCCATGGGCTGTAATATTCATGACTGGATGAGTGGTTTTGTTTTAGTGGTAGATACACCTTATTATGCACAAACTGATGATAACGGCATAGCCACGCTTGATTTAGCCACGGGTGGAGAATATCAATTGGTGGTTTGGCATCCACAATTACCGACGAAGAACTATCAAATAGCACAGCTGATTACTGTGTCTAACAATGATGAAGATAATGAGTGGAAAATTAAGTTACCAGTACATTTATTGGCCATTCCTGAGCAAGAAAATCAGGATGAATTTGACTTTTTAGAAGGATACTAAATCAGTGTATTTCTCCCGTAGTAGATCTTTGCAGAGCAAAATATTAGTTTTGTTTGTATTTTTATTGGTGAGTGTGCAGCTAGTGACCACATACACCAGCTATGAAGCTAATCAAGAATTGAAACGCATTCAATTAAATAACCGTTTGGTTACTGCCAGAGAAGTCTTTACAACAGAGTTTAATAATCGTCGATATTATTTATCAGCATTTGCTGAAACTGCGGCTAAAGATTATGGTCTCAAGGATATGTTTCAAGAAGATCGTAGAAGTTTTGAGTTCGCCTTGAATAATCACCGAAAACGTATTGATAGCGATATTGCCTTAGCTATAGATAAAGAAGGTATTATTAAAGCCCAGCTGGTAACTATAACCGATGACAAAGGTAATGGTAAAATACTCCCCCTGAATCGCAAAAATCAGCTAGAAATACAAGAATTCAGTCATAAGGAATGGCTATTATCGAAACAAACCACTCAGCTATTTTTATTTGATAATGTCCTTTATCAATTGAGTTTGGCACCTATTAAAAGTGGCTCTAGAATTATTGGTTGGATTGGTTTTGGTTATATTATCGATAGTAATCTTGCCGTTAGATTTGCAGAACTCACTGATGTTAATGTGGGTTTTTTATTAAAAAGTCATGAGACGTGGCAAATTATTGCTCATTCAGGTATGACAACAGAAGTTAGTTTTACTGATGAGTTTTCCCAGCAAATGCTGTTGAATAATAATGACGACTATATTAGTAATCAGTTAACGTTGAGAGAATTTGATAATACTAAATTTGTTGCGGTGATGTTTAAGTCTAAAGCTGATTTATTACGAGATATTCATGTAAATTGGCAGCGCTTGCTATTACTGCTTGCCCTAACATTGGTTTTATCGCTTTTTGGCGCATGGTTGATTGCTAAAGGTATTACTAAACCGATCAAATTATTGATCAAACAAGTTCAATTTATTGCCCAAGGTAACTATGATGAATCAGTCACTATTGATGATAGCCAAGAGCTAGCGCAATTGGCCACTGAATTTAATAACATGAAACAATCGGTGGTTGAGCGTGAAAAAACTATTATTTATCGCAGTTCACACGATGATCTAACAGACTTACCTAACCGAAGTGCATTATTAGAATATTTAACTATAAGATGCCAACAATCCCAACCGTTTATTTTACTGCAGTTAAAAATCCTAAGACTTGAAGAGCTTAACGATACTTTAGGCCATGTGGTGGGGGATAAAGTTATTATTGAAGTAGCCAATCGATTATTAAATTGTTCATTGGTGCACAAGAGCTTTCATTTAGGAGCTAGTAATTTTATTTTGGTTGTTGATCAATGTCCTATCGAAGAGTTGATTAATGGGCTATTGCCTGATTTAGAAAGCCATTACCAGTATGAGAATATTAGTCTGCATTTCCAGTATGCCATCGGTATTGCAAATAGCGAAAAACATGGCACAAAAAATGTTGCTGAGCTCATTCAAAAAAGCCATGTTGCACTTCAGGAAGCTCAAAAAAACAAACAATTATTTCAGGTATACGATACCCAGTTTGATACCAATACAATTGAGCGCTTACATCTTACCAATGGTTTACATACAGCCATTGAGGAAGGGCAATTGGTACTTTTTTATCAACCAAAACTATCTTTAGATACCATGAAATTAAGCCATGTTGAAGCACTTGTAAGGTGGCAACATCCAGAAAAAGGTTTAGTGCCTCCCGACTCATTTATTAGTATTGCAGAAAAAACCGGTCAAATGGATGCATTAACTCGATGGGTTACTCAGGAAGCGATTCAGCAATTTCTTAGTTGGCAAAAAGCTGGCACACCAATAAAAATAGCCATTAATATCTCGGCTGAAAATTTAAAAGATAAATCGTACAGTGACTTTATTATCGCTTTAAAAGAACGTTACCAATTACCCGAACAAGCAATTACGCTTGAAGTAACTGAAGATGCTGTGGTTGCTGATCCTGAGAAGGCCACTGAAATACTCTGTTATTTAAAAGAACATGGCTTTAAATTATCAATTGACGATTATGGCACTGGCTATTCTTCACTTGCCCAATTAAAACAGTTACCGGTACAAGAACTGAAAATTGACCGCTCATTTGTGCAACACTTAATGCAAAGCCAAGATGATCAAATTATCGTGCGCTCCACCATTGAACTAGCCCACAATATGGGCTTGTCAGTAGTTGCTGAAGGCATTGAAGATGAAGAAACCTTGTTATGGCTAAAAGAGCATAAATGTGAAATTGCTCAAGGGTATTTTATCAGCCGACCTTTGCCTGTTAACGAATTTGATTTATGGTTACAAGCAAGCCCATATTTAAATACTTGCACTATAGTTGAAGTAAACGAGCAGAAAATAAAAGGAAAAATGTGAAAAATAAAACCCTTACTATCGCTTTATTATTACTGAACTTTAATAGTTATGCTGTAGAACATCAGTTTAAAGGATTGATCGACCTTCGATTATACAGTGTTGATGTTATTGATAAAAGTGAGAGTTATTTAGCGGGTAATTATGGCAAGTATGGCTTTGATCAAGGCTCTGGCATCAGCTTAGCGCAACTAGGCTTGCAGTATCATGGCAACTGGGATAATGGCTTATCTGCCACTATTGTAGTTAACGGTTATGCTGGTGGTATTGAAAACAGTGATAATGAGGCGATTGGCCTAACAGAAGCTTACTTAAGTTATAAAAGCTTACCCAATCAAAATGGTTGGCGTTACAAAGTGAAAGGCGGTGTTTTTTACCCTCAAATTTCCATGGAAAATATAGCGACTGCTTGGTCAACCCCTTACACGCTAACGAGCAGCTCTTTAAATACCTGGATTGGGGAAGAGATGCGTAGTACAGGGCTTGAATTTACCCTTGATAAATTAGGTAAATTTTCCAAAAGCGATCATGATTTTTCACTCGATGTTTCTTTTTTTCAAAATAACGATACCTTAGGCGCTATGCTAGCCTGGCATGGTTGGACTATGGGTAGTCGTCAAACCTTAATTCATGAAAAACTTATTGTGCAGCCATTTTTTGCTAGGCAGGGAGATTTAAAAGATCAAGCTGCCTTATCTGATCCCTTTATCGAATTAGACAGTAAGTTTGGCGGTCATATTGTTGGTCGTTGGCAATATAAAAATACCGCAAAATTTAACATTGGTTATTACGATAATAATGCCAATGCCGATGTGGTTGAAAATGGTCAATATACGTGGCCAACAAAATTTACGCATTTAGGGCTTAAAGTTAAACTGGCGAAAAAAATAGAGCTGATTAGTCAATATATGCAAGGTAATACCTATATGCAGTCACCTTATGGTAATAAAGTCGTTGATACCGACTTTAAAAATGGCTTTATGATGCTGCGAAAATATTGGGGAGATCATCATATCGCTATACGGTTTGAAAAGTTTTCAGTTGATGACTTAGACCAAACGGTAGGCGATAATAATAATGAATCAGGCGAAGCTTTTACTTTGAGTTATCGTTATCGCTTAAATAAACACAGTTTTATACAAACCGAATATAACTACTTAGACTCTACACGTGCTTCTCGTTATTATCTTTGGCAACCGATAAGTTTAGTTGAACAACAAGTTCAACTCGCCTTTCGATATTATTTGTAGTGTGTGTAAATTTTAATCTACAATTTTCATGTTTTTATTAGATTAAAATAATTTTCAGCAAAAATAACCAATGAAATAAAAATAAATATTTCTCTTGATTTAACGCTAAGTCAGGTGTTTTCTACTTATAATATTTTGTTATTTGTAGCTGTCATATCCCTATCAAAATAGTTTAACAATTCTCTGGTAATGAGGCACAAATCTGGTAATCTCTTACCTCGTTATTTTTCTTAGCTGCTTTTTTGAGCAAAAGATAATTAATGGAGATAATATAATTATCCACAAATATAAAAATAATAACATTGTGATGTAAAAGGATTTTTCACTTCCTTTTTTTCAATGAAATCAAACAATTACACTTGCTAGCTATATCCTTTTTATAAATCGATATGCACTTTCTGCTGTTTGTTAACATAGTTATCCACAGATTTATAGATTTATCTCAACCCCGCTATAGAGTCAATTGACTGAATGTGGCATTCTTAGCACACTTTACTGCTAGCCATAAAATTATCATGTCAAATTCTTCATTATCTCCGCTTATATTAGTCGATGGTTCGTCTTATTTATTCCGTGCGTACCATGTGCCTTATTTACAGGCATTATCCACTGCTGATGGTCAACCTACCGGCGCTATTACCGGTGTATTAAATATGATACGTAGTCTTAAAAAAGATTACCCCAACGGTAACATTATTGCGATTTTTGATGCGAAAGGTAAAACTTTTCGTAATGACTTGTATCCAGAATATAAAGCCAATCGCCCACCAATGCCTGATGATTTACGTACACAGATTGAGCCGATACATCAAATTATTGCCGCCATGGGTTTACCGCTAATTGTGACGCCAGGAGTTGAAGCTGATGATGTTATTGGCACTTTAGCTGCTCAAGCGACAGAGCTTGGTATTGAGACCGTTATTTCAACGGGTGATAAAGATATGGCGCAGTTGGTTAACCAACATGTACGTCTAATCAATACCATGACAGATGTTGAATTGGATGAAGCTGGCGTATTAGAAAAATTTGGCGTTAGACCCGATCAAATTATCGATTACTTAACCTTAATGGGCGACAAAGTTGACAACATTCCTGGCGTTGATAAATGTGGTCCTAAAACCGCCGTTAAATGGTTAGCCGAATATGGCACATTAGATGAAGTTATGGCTAATGCCGATAAAGTGAAAGGTAAGGTAGGTGAAAATTTACGTTCTGCATTAGAGAAATTACCTCTTTCTTATCAACTCGCCACTATTAAACTTGATGTTGAACTAGAGCAAACAGCTGGTGAGTTACAACCTAAAGACGCAGACGTTGAAGTATTGACTGAGCTGTATCAAAAATTTGAATTGAAACGTTTATTAGCCGATCTACAATCAGGTAATAAAGGTAAGGTAAAAACTGAAAGTAATAGTGATGAAGACAGTGAGGATGCTGTTGTTGATTCCGGTATAGAAACTGAATATGACATTGTTTTAACCAAAGAAAGCTTTGGACTATGGTTAACTAAGTTAAAAGCGTCCGAGTATTTTGCCTTTGATACTGAAACCACTAGTGTTAATTATAGTAAAGCTGAATTAGTCGGTTTATCATTTTCTGTAGAAGCTGGAAAAGCTGCTTATGTGCCAGTAGCCCATGATTATATTGACGCACCTGAGCAACTTGATCGCGATTGGGTATTAGCGCAATTAAAACCATTACTTGAAAGTAATGACCTTAAAAAACTAGGTCAAAATTTAAAATATGATGCCAATGTATTGTCTCATTACGGCATAAAATTACAAAATATTGCCTTTGATACTATGATCGAGTCTTACTGTCTTAACAGTGTCGCGACAAGACATAACATGGACGCACTTGCCCTTAAATATCTAGGTTACAAAACGGTAAAATTTGAAGATATTGCCGGCAAAGGTAAAAAACAACTGACCTTTAATCAAATAGACTTAGAAAAAGCGGGCCCGTATGCTGCTGAAGATGCTGATATTACTTTACGATTGCATCAAGCTATTTATCCAAAACTCAGTAAAGCCACCAAGCAACTAGAGGTTTATAACAGCATTGAAATGCCGTTACTGCCTGTACTTGCTGGTATGGAACAACATGGCGTATTGATTGACAGCGACTTGCTTGATCAACAAAGCACCAAAATTGGTACTCGATTAGATGAATTAGAAATAAAAGCTCATGATCTTGCCGGTAAATCATTTAACTTAAGTTCACCAAAACAGTTACAAGAGATATTATTCACCGAGCTTAAAATTCCGGTGATTAAAAAAACGCCTAAGGGAGCGCCTTCTACCGCAGAAGAAGTATTACAAGAGTTAGCGTTAGATTATCCATTACCTAAAGTTATTTTAGAACACCGTGGTTTAAGTAAACTCAAATCAACTTATACCGATAAACTGCCTTTGTTAGTTGATCCAAAAACTAACCGAGTACATACCTCTTATCAACAAGCGGTTGCGGCGACCGGGCGTTTATCGTCAACCGATCCAAACTTACAGAATATTCCAATTCGCTCAGAAGAAGGTCGAAAAATTCGATTAGCGTTTATTGCACCAAAAGACCACAAAATAGTCGCAATAGATTATTCACAAATTGAATTACGTATTATGGCGCACTTAAGTGATGATCCTGGATTAGTTGCCGCGTTCTCTGAAGGAAGGGACGTGCATAAAGCGACAGCCTCAGAAGTGTTTGGCGTAACTTTAGACGAAGTAACCAGCGATCAACGTCGTAGCGCTAAGGCGATTAACTTTGGTTTAATCTATGGTATGTCAGCTTTTGGCTTAGCTAAACAGCTCAACATTGGCCGTCATCAAGCACAAGAATATATGGATAAGTATTTTGAGCGCTACCCTAATGTATTAACCTATATGGAAGAAACTCGTGAACAAGCGGCAGAGCAGGGTTATGTTGAAACCGTATTTGGTCGTCGCCTATATTTACCCGATATTAAAGCTAAAAATGCCATGCGAAGAAAAGGGGCAGAACGCGCAGCGATCAATGCGCCAATGCAAGGCACAGCAGCGGATATTATTAAAAAGGCAATGTTATCAGTTGCTGCTTGGATTAGTGAACAAAATGACCCTCGTATTGTGATGACCATGCAAGTACACGATGAATTGATATTTGAAATTCATCAAGACATTGTTGAAGCAACAACGGCCAAATTGGTTGAATTGATGAATGATGCTGTAGAGTTAAGTGTGCCATTAATCGCCGAAGCAGGTATTGGCGACAACTGGGAACAAGCGCATTAACTCTTACTCTTTATATTGGTTTAGTTAGCTGAAATTTTTTTAGCAAAAGCTCGTTCTTATAAATAACACTGGCATTTGAATCCCTTTATGTCCGTGTGTTCAGTATTTTGGACCTCCCCGTGAGGTCCTTTTTTTTGCTAAAAATACACAATATAGACAGTGTAAAGACAAGAAGAACAGTAAAATTGGTCTCTGCATTAAGTTGACAGTATTAATGATTGTAATGGATGGTTAACCCTTAACCCTAACGACACACTTTGTGCTGTGAGTGTTGATAATAATCAGCGATTAACTGCAAAGCTCTTCTAGTGAGTACAAAGCAATATTGTAATAAAATAAAATAAAATAAAATAAATTAAATAAAAGTGTAAGTTTTTGACCTTAGCCTTCACTAACACTATATAAATATTTAAAACAGGTCGGAAAAAATATGAGCATAACTTCACCAACTTCACCAGCAAATATAAAGTCGAGTACGCAGCCTACTGAAAAAGCTATGCAGGGATTCTTAAAGATGCTGTCTTTTTATCTGCTTTCATTTACTTTTTGGATTGGGCTATTTATTAACAATGAAGGCCCTGGCGGTGTTGAATTACAACACTTGATATTGATGGGTGTTTGTCATGCGATGTTGATTTTCATACATTTCATAGGTGTGTTTCAAAGAGAAGAAGAAAATACTTAATCATCGCTAGTTAATCGCTAGTATCAAAAAGTGCCTTAGCATGTTTGATACAAGGGATATTTGGTATCTAGTCAAATTAACTGATAAGACTTTGTGTAATTAAATTACAATATGGTAAATTAATTACATTTTTACCTTTACAAGGTTAGAGTTATCACTCTATAATGCTCTTGTTCCCTAACGCGAACCTTGTTGTAATATTTTATTCTAGCTTTCCTCATAGCTAATACGCCGATAGCCTTGCTGTCGGCTTTTTTTTTGCCTACAGGACGTAGGCAAGGGGCGTGAGCAGGAGCAGAAGCTTTGCCTACAGGAAGTAGGTAGGGCGAGAGCAGGAGGAGAAAGCTACGGCTATTTATCGAAATAAAGTGAAGTAAAAAATCCAAATGTTGCCATTAAATAACACCTTAAAATTTGAGAAATAACGTTTTAATTGTATTTATGCTGAGCATAGTTATGTTTAATCAACAATTTTGAACTTGGTATGAAATTTAAATTATGGTGCTGAGACCAAATAGCTTGTAATTTTAAATCAAGTTCTATCGCTTTTTCATTCGATTCATTTCTGATTGGATTATTACTCTTTATTTCTTGAGAAGAATTAGCGGCAGTTTCAAAAAAATCACCGCATCATAACGACTCAGTTCATCTTCCAAAGAGCTGTGCATGGTAGTAAAAAAATCCTGTTCAGGACCAGGCCAATAAGCAAGACCAGCTAAGCTTCCTCGGTCAGATAAAATTATACGGTTAGGGTGCATAGTACGAACAGCATGCTCTAAGTGTTTTTGTAAATTTAAAATCGCAATTTAATGAGCCATTGCGATAAAAAGTTGAAAGATTGTATTATCATAGCAGTATGGAAAGCGGTTAAGATTATTACCCATCAATAAAAGTGACGTTGAGGAAGTATTATGACATTAGATACAGATGTAGGGAGTATAGAAAATATAGAAAAAGCATTATGCCCAGTATGTCAAAACAACAACAATTGTGATGTAAAAAATAATGCCGGCTGCTGGTGTATGACCATAGATGTACCTGCCGCACTGATTGAAAGCCTTAAAAGTAGCGATAAAGATAAACGCTGTATTTGCCAAGCTTGCATTGAAAAATTTAAACTTGGCAAAAGTGTATAAGTTACACCGTTAGTTATTCGGTTTGGCTTGAGTCCATATTTTTAAGAGAGCGTAGAAACAAACCCAATCCACCTATTGCCAGTACTAGAATAGTGATTAAATCAAATGCACTCATGGTTTTAAAACTGAAACGTATTGAAGAGATAACACCAAAGATTAAGCCGGTAATAGAGCCTAAAGCCAGTAACCAGCCTAAAATATTTTTGCTGTTATAAAATATAATGCCGATGCCAATCATAAATGGGATCATAATTATGCCGCTGGTAATACTGTAGTTACCACCAAAGGCTGAAACACCGTATAACCTTGCACCCATACCAAAATTAGAAGAAACCGATATTGCGTTAAGTAGCAAATAAAAGCCTCCACACATCATAATAAAACCAATAAAAAATTGACCTAAACCACCTGATGTTCCACCTGCTCCTCGCATACTTAATCCTTTTTTTTTGTGTTTGTTTATTGTAATTATTGTCTGTCTTTATTTTATTGTGAATAGGTAAAAGCCCTATTTAATGAGTGCTATTATGCCGCCATTAAATAGGACTCTTGTCCTTTATATTTTGCTTTACGCTGGTATGCGCCTTTACCTTTCTTAGCCTTAACAACTTGAACTTTATAGGCTTTAGATGTCACCAGTGCAGCAAGAAAATTATCTTTAATTTCGCCTCTACCAATATCAATGGCGTGAGATTTGTTTTTTGATTTACTCATTATTTACTCTCTTTATCGTTTTAGATTTTGATTAGGTATTAATTGTTAATACCTGCGTATTATATCTGAGACTTGAGAGTATTCAATAATGAAATTTATAAACTACCTTAACTAATACCGATTTCGTTGGCTGGGTACATCACTAAGGTATTCAACAAACTCTACTTCAAAGCCATTTGGGTCTAAAAAGTAGACATTTTTACGATACTCATCTTCAGCCCCCTGCTTATCTACAGAAAAACCAACACTGGCTAAGCGTTCTATCATCGCATTAAGATTGTTTGTTACAAACGCAAAGTGCGCTAACCCTACTTGATGGCCACTCAGATCTCTATTGCTATCAATACCATCATCGTTAAAGGTTAGGTATTGGTAATCGTCACCAAAATGGACCCAGTTTCTAGGTTTGCCATGCCACTTACTTTTATCGCCGCCCCTTATCGACCAATGTGGAAACGCAGCCTGGTAAAAAGTTAAGGTTTCTGGGATATCGCGTACAACTAAATTTAAGTGTTCAAGGTGTAACATAGTGCTTCCTTAGTTAGCCAAGTGCTAACGGATAATTTATTTAAAAACTAATGTATGATTTACATGCCATAAGCATACTCTTGTTGTTTTGGGTATACGTCACTCAATTTCTGGTTACGAATGGTCGCCAATGCTCTGCTGTATTGATGCAACATTTGTAACGAGTAGCCAATCCGGTCACGCAAACTAATATCTCGTTCTTCAAGTGGTTTGGTCGTTGGAGCATTTAGCACTTGTTCAACATTTCTGATAATTAAGTGATCAGGCACGGCGACCAATTTATTGTTTTTCATAGCGTTCATTCTTAATTCGGCAATGGGATAGGCACCACTTATGCCATTAACTACCGAAACTAGTAAGGCAGGTTTATGACCGGTCTCTGAAACAGTCGCCATCAGTAAGAAGTTTTTCAAAATTGGTGTTGCCATTCCTCCCCATTCAGGAGTAATCAGAATGAAAGCATCTGCCTGAATCAGTTGATGACTTATATATTGCCAAGCACTGGAATCATCATTTTTTGATGACTGCTCACCATCCCAAAAAGGTAAGTTAAAATTACAGAGTTCAATATGGTTAACCTCCTCAAAAACTTGTGAGTGATGTCGAAGAAATTCAGCTACTTTTGCACTTTGCGAATGTTTTCTTTGACTGCCACTAATAATAACTAACTTCATATGTAAACCTTTTTGTTTGTTAATATGTATATAAAGTAAATGATTTATTAAAGGATGTAAATAACTATATAAACATTTTTGTTTATATATCTAGCTATAGAAAAAATATAAACATGACAACTGCAGTCTTAAGTTAAATAAAACAAGCAATTAAAATCAAAGTTTCAATAATTACTCGCTTTCTTTAATCAGTTAAACTATTGTCTGTTTCTTTCAATAACAACACCATCCAACTATTAAGTTGCAGGAATAGCGATGAAGAAAATCATTATTAAGGCTTCAATGAGTTTGTTACTTTTGCTCATTATCTACTTATTGACTTGGCCTGTTGCCATTGACCCAGTAGTTTGGCAAACACCTGAAAATAAAGGTTATGAGAACAATTTAACCCCTAATAACTTGTTGAGTAAAATTAAGCCCATCGGCATAGGTGATAATTATGGACCTGAAGCAATAGCATTTGACCAACAAGGAAGGATTTATACGTCTACCCATCATGGCAATATTGTTCGTTTACAAGCCGATGGTACAAATCCTGAAAACTGGGTGAATACGGGTGGCAGACCATTGGGTATTGCCTTCGATAATGACGGGAATTTGATAGTTGCCGATGCTTTTCGAGGTTTATTATCAATAAATATTGCAGGTGATATTTCATTATTGACCGATAAAGCTGATGGAGTAGCCATACGCTATGCTAATGATGTAGATGTAGCGACTAACGGTAAAATATATTTTTCTGATGCAACAATAAAATTTGGCGCTAAAGAGTTTAACGGCACTTACCCTGCAAGCTTGCTTGCCCTGATGGAACATGGCAGTGATGGTCGTTTATTGGAATATGACCCAGCTACAGGGAAAACGTTAACCTTGTACAGTGGTTTGAATTTCGCTAATGGTGTTGCCATCAGTGATGATCAAAGCTATTTATTGATTAATGAAACAGGCAATTACCGTGTACATAAATATTGGTTAACTGGAGATAAAAAGGGCAAGACAGAAGTGATTATCGATGAGTTACCGGCATTTCCTGATAACATTACAACAGGCATCAATGGGCGGTTTTGGCTAGCATTAGTATCACCACGCAACTCCTTACTTGATAAGCTATCAGACAAACCATTTATTAGAAAAATCATCCAACGTTTACCTGCAGCGATTAGGCCTAAAGCTGTACCCTATGGACATATTATTGCGATAAATGGCGATGGTGATATCTTGGAAAATTTGCAAGAACCTATTGCCAGCCATCCAATTAATACCAGCGTTGCTGAAAACGAAAAGTTCCTTTATATTGGCAGTTTGGTTACACCGACTATTGGTCAACTGAATAAAGCAGAAATAGGTTTATAGTGAGTATTATTATCTCTAGATGGTATACGCGTACTCATGACAAACCACTTAAAATATAGTGTAGTTTGCTTGATGAGTTTTATTGATTCGCTTTATTGAGTGTTTCAGAGGGCAGCTCTTTAAAAAGTTGACGATACTCACCTGCAAAACGTCCTAATTCAATAAATCCCCAGTTTAGTGCTATATCAACCACCTTGTCCTTTTTTGGCTGAGAAATGAGCAACTCTCGTCTGACACCATTTAATCGTTGTAACCTTAAATAACGAATAGGTGTTACGCCTAGGTATTCTTTAAAAGCGTATTGCAGACTTCTTTCACTTAAGTTAGCTATTTGACACAACTCAGGGATGGTAGGTACGTCATCAAAATAATGATGTAAATAGTCGATTACTCTACGTACACCTATATGTCGATTTGATTGACTTGCTGGTTTTTCAGCACATGGGGTTGTAAAGTTCAACGCATTGAGTAGCAACTTCAGTATACTGTCACCGATCATGCGAAGGGCGTTTTCTTTTGCCAATATTTCTGGATTTTTCTGAACAACATTAATAATGCTATTTAGCCCTTGAGCGTAATTAGTTAAAGCTAGCGGGTCGGTTAGACAGGCTTTACTTATTAGCCAGTCATTTGGTATTTCTTGACCAGTGAGTCGTTCAATATTGCGACTAAAGGTTTCCCTGTTGAAAGCGGCAACAACAAAGTTTAAGTTGTTTTTAAAGCTTGCATCCCAAAAACCTCCGGTTGCTTGAAGAATGGTATTTTTTTGCCTAGCCTTGCCACAAAAATTAAAATCATCAGCATTGGATAATACCGCTGCAAAGGGTACAAAACTGCTCACTGGGGCTGCTTCAATTAATGCACCTGCGGTAAGTTTCTCACGAAAAACTTGTACACCACCTAAGTTAATTTCTAAATAATGCCCCTGTAAGTGCCCAGGCTGTAATTGAGTATATCTGCGGTTTTTATTTATTTGAAACTGAGATAATTCGTCAATGTCAGATGTTGATATACCCCTGACATTGCTGGTGTGGGGAGTTTCTTTGTGAGAAGTCATCGCTTATTAACATCCTTATTATATAAGCTTTATAAAGACAAAATTGAATTAATGAACAATTTAAAAGTGAGTTTTCGGAAACTGCATACTCAAGAGTCCTGAACGTTCATATACTACCTAAGATACTATAAATGGATTTTAAACCTCAATACAGCTTTATTTATTTCCAGTACAGCAGTCGTCATTGTGGATATAAACCGATGTAGTCCATTGAAAATTAATTAAACACTTTGGAAACATTTATGAAAAAAATAATAACACTTCTTGCTACGGTTATATTACTAACCAGTTGTGCGGAACATTCAGCGTCAGTTCAGCCTAAAACTGAGACACAAGCAGCTGAAAAGAAACCCAATATTCTACTCTTGGTTGCTGATGACACAGCTTTTGGCGATATCGGTGCTTATGGCTCAGAAGTTCATACCCCTAATATGAATAAAATTGCTGAAGCTGGGATTCGTTTTACTAATTTCCACGTATCTCCAGTTTGTTCAGTAACTCGTTCAATGCTTCTTACCGGTAACGATAATATTGAAGTGGGTCTAGGATCATTTGATTATTCTATTTATCCAGCGACAAGAGGAAAAAAAGGTTATGAAGGTTATCTCACTAAAAATGCAGTGACCATTTCTGAATTATTAAACGATGATGGTTATGAAGTCTATAAGTCAGGTAAATGGCATTTAGGTGGCGACGAAGCGGGTGGCAAGCCGCCTTTAGATTGGGGTTTCACTAAAGAGTTCGGTATTTTATCTGGAGGGTCTAATCATTGGAATAACTTAGCAATGACACCCGACTTTAAAGATCCCAATGGCCTTAATGTTAAAAGAAAAGAAGACTGGACCTTAAATGGCGAAGAATATGATCGCCCTGAAGGAATTTATTCTGGTGAGATATACACTAATCAAATGTTAGAGTTTATCAAAGATGGCGCCAAAAAAAATAAACCATGGTTTGCTTATATGGCTTTTACTACCGCTCATTTCCCAGTACAAGCACCCAAAGATCTAATCATGAAGTATTATCCTAAATACCTAGAGCTAGGATACGCAGGATTAAAAAAATCTCGATATGAAAGCCTTAAAGCTGAAGGGTTAATTTCACATGAAGCGACAGAAGCACCGTTTAATAGCTTAACTAAACGATGGGAAAGTCTTTCACAAGAAAATAAAGAAAAACAAGCTAAAATAATGGCCACTTATGCCGCTATGATTGAAGATCAAGACAATAGGATTGGTCAAATTTTAGCGTATTTAAAAGAGTCAGGTCAGTTAGACAATACACTAGTCATCTACATGACAGATAACGGCCCTGAAGGTTTTGAACCGACCAATCCAAAAACTGGCAACCCAGAAATGGCAAAATGGGTCGACACTCAATTTGATTCCTCTTTCGAAGCGATTGGTACCGCCAACTCTGAAAATGTTATTGGTACCTCTTGGGCAAATGCTGCAACAGGCGGATTACAATGGTGGAAATGGTTTATTGGCGAAGGTGGCACCCGTGTACCACTAATGATCGTTCCTCCTGGTGGCTTCAGTTCTGATTACGATCGAGCTGGTGAAAAATCAAATGCGGTGGTTTATGTGAAAGATGTTCCTATGACCATATTAGAATATGCCAATGTTAAGCACCCAATGACTCAATACAAAAATAAAAAGGTCATACCGCCTAGTGGTATTAGCATCAAACCTTTCTTAGATGGTCAGTCTGAAGTGGTAAGAACCGAGAAAGACTGGTGGGCATTTGAACTCTTTGGTAATGGTTACGTTATGCAAGGTGAGTTTAAAGCGATGAAAGTAAGAACAGGTATGTTTGGTGATGGACAATGGCATTTATATAATGTCGTTTCTGACCCATCTGAGTCTAAGCCACTAGAAATTAAGCAACCAGAAAAATTAGCCGCGATGATTGCCTTGTATAAAGGCTATGTTGTCAAAAATAATATCATAGAAGTAGATGCAAGTTGGAGTCCGTTCCAAGGCGCTAGTCAGTAAGTTACTTTGATAAAAACTCATTTACGGTCGTTAAAAAAACGACCGTAAATCCCATCTAATACCAAACAGACTAATTAATTGATCACCTTCAGATGGTTGAAACATCCATCTTCTGCAGTGTGCTCAATCCCAATAGCCAGCTATTGCTCAATCACACACCTTGAACTTGAATATTTATCCTCATTGAATTTTGATGACTTATTTAATCCGTCTGGTATAAATCAATCGATATGCGTAGTCACTGCTTTATTATTCGACAACTCTCTACCAATTTTTTGTATTGCTGTTTGTGTCGAAGTTTTACTTTCTTTAGATTCAACATTCAATGTTTTCAATGTCTCTATCATTTGTAAGTCGACCGATTTATTACTTTGCAGGGTAGTCACTAATGGTGTTATAAACCGCTCTAAATGATGTGCAAACACAGTAAGAGTATCTTCCAGTTCAGCCTTGTCGGGGTGTGCAACATTCACTTGTAGTTCAAGTGCACTAATGGCTTGGGTGAGTGTTTGTAAATCACTGGTGTTTTGTTTTGCATTCGTGTTGTTATTCTTGTCTTCTAATGAGCTGCCAATGTGGGTGAGCCCTTTTTGCAATAATGATATTTGGCTAGCAATTACTGCCATAGGATCGTCACTATCACCAAGACTTTGATGACGTACAAAGTCTGCTTTGATTTGTTGCCAGCGGTTTAATTGCGCTTCGGTTTGGGTATTTCTTAGCTCCCCTAGTTTAAGTAAGTTTTCTTCAGCGCCCACCGTTAGCGTTTGGGCTTCTCCTCGATAATGATCAACAATCAGTTGCTCAACTTCTTCATCGGTCATCACAGGGACTACTTTTTCTGCCATTTTATTCATGTTTCGATAACTACCTTGCAGTTTGAATGGTGGTTCAGTTCGGTATTTATCATCTTGGGCGGCAGATGCTATATATTGTTCATTGGCTTTTAAAACCGTTTGTTGAATCTTACGAAGACGTTGAATCACGGCAATAATTTCATTAATTTCTGCTTGAGAATAACTATGCTTTAATTCGGTAGCTGGTAGAGGTTCACCATCGGCCATTTTAACCAGTTGATACAGGTCATCCATGTCTCGGGTAGCTAAAGGTGCAATATAGGCGTTACTGGTTAAGCTGTTCTCTATAAAACTTAATGAAAACTCTTCTTCTCTACCACTTAAGGTGTCGCCTAAATTATAAATGTCGGCGCGGTTTGCGAGCATATCTGGAATGGTAAAGGCTTCACCTGATTCAGTGTATGGGTTACCTGCCATCACGACCGCGAATTTTTTACCACGCATGTCGTAAGTTTTGCTCTCACCATTCCATACCCCATCAACACGACGAGAGCCGTCACATAATGAAATAAATTTTTGTAAAAATTCAGGATTGGTATGCTGAATATCATCAAGGTAGAGCATAACGTTATTACCCATTTCAAAGGATAAGTTTATTTTTTCAATTTCATTACGCGCTGTTGAATTACTGGCTTGTTCAGGGTCTAACGATAATTGGTCATGACCTATCGAAGGGCAATTAATTTTAACAAAGGTCATACCTAGTTTGCTGGCAACATATTCGATTAATGTCGTTTTACCGTAACCCGGTGGTGAAATTAGTAATAATAAACCCATTAGATCTGAGCGTTTATTTTTGCCAGCTGAACCAATTTGTTTGGCTAAGTTAGTGCCGATAATTGGAAAATAGACATCATTAATAAGCTTGTTTCTAACAAAAGAAGAAAGTGGGCTAGGTTTAAATTCTGCTAATTTTAACCGTTGTTTTTGTATGGTTAATACTTGCTGCTTTTGTTGGTGGAAATGGCTAAATGCCGGCACATGTTTATCCGAAAATTCACGTAATCGAGAAATAAAAGCTTGGTAACTAAAAGACAATTGTTGATTATTAAGGCTTTTATGTTGGCCAAGTAAACCACTGACATTACAATCGGTATTTGCACTTGAAGGATAAAAAGTAAATGAACTTTCTAATGTCATTATTGTTGCCGCTTCAATGATTAGTTCATCTTCAAAATCCATTGATTGATGGCTAGCAAACGATTCCAACCAAGCGATATGTAATTGATATTTTTGCTCTAGCGATTTACAGGCAGATAAGGCAACCGTTACCTGTTCACTTAAGCTTTTATGGGTTAATTGTGTTTGTAATTGCCTAACAAGTTCTGTACTCGACTCTTTTACAATAAAAGATAGTTTGTTATCGGAAAACTCTTGAATAAGATAGTCCGCAGCCAACGATAAATTACCTGATAACCACGGCTGCTCTTCAATAAAGTGGCTAAAGCCGACTATCAATTCTTGTGCTAATTGCTGGCGTAGTGAGGTTGAGCCAAAGGTTTTTTCCATAACATGCAAGTTATAACAGCGATTAAGCAAGTCAGTTTTCGCTTGTTCATCTACTATATTCGCTAGATAGATAACTGCAAGCCGACGTTCACTGGCGGCATAGGCTAATAAACCGACCGATTCTCGAATATCAAGCAACTGACTGAGAATTAAGGTCGCATCTGCATCGTGAACACCTTTGTCGTAACCTTCTTGGTATCTAGGCTCTGCAGCTTTTTTAACAAGTTCAATCAGGGTATTTTCTTTCGCCGCATTAACTAATTCATTAATAGCTGATGGACCTTTTGACTCGGCCTCAAACAACAAACTAGCTGCTAAATACTCGGCGCGGTAAACGGTGTCACTCTCTGATATAAGCGCTTGTTGCCATAAATATTCAGTGCCTTCAAATAGCTCTTTGGGCAAGGTTTCAAAGTAGTCGCTTCCACTGATGTGTAGCACCATGGAATTGTCGCGTGGTAATAGTGTTAATTCGAGCTTTTGTTTATTTACCGAGAACTGATGATCGCCAATTTTAACTAAGCTACCATCAGCAGAATAGATATCTGTTTTATCTCTAAGCGCTCTGATACCTTGTTCTTTTGCATTTTTAACTTGTGCCTCAATATCATCGGCACGAACATTGTCGTCAAGCTCTCTTAATTGAGTTATCAGCTGACGCAGCTTGGTAACCATAGGATCGGCGGCAAAATAACTATTGAGTTTATCTTGACTTTCTATGCTTTGCGCCCGGCGATTTACCCCAGCTAAAATGCGATCTGCCGCGGTCATTAAATTTAGGCAACGACGCTGTTGAGCATCCATTAGTTGTTGTTTATGTTGCTCAAAGTTATCGTAAATTTCATCACGTTTAGCTAAGATTTCATTATAAAACTCATCGTAATCGCTAAACTGACTTTCAAGATCTTCTAGCTGAATAAGTAATTGAGATAATTGTTGATCGCACGCTTGTGGTGAGTCACTGGCATTTAATGCACTGGTAACACTTTGACTTAGTAGCTTAAAGCGAGCGCCAAATTCGGCACGAGCTTCTTCACTGCCAACATTTTTTGCCGCAATGTCAGCATTGGCTTTAACGCGGTTGATTTGGCTAAAAATACTGGAGATATCTTCTAAAATTCTGGTACGTTGCCGGCTGTCTTCAATTTCTAGCGATAACATAGTGCGGTTCAGTAACTCTAATCCTGTCACTAACTCGGCAATTGAAGCTCTGATCGGCCTTAAAACGGTAATAGACTCTGCTGACTCAACGGCTTGGCTTAACTGGCTGATAGTGTCTTGATAGGGAGCTAGGGCACGGTCTTGTTGTAAAAAATCGGCTGTTGCTTGGCTATGGTTAAGTGAAAGTTGGTCTAACTCTTCAGCCATGCTTTCTATTGCTTTAATATCAACATAGCGCAGTTCTTTCAGTGAAATTAATTCCCCTTTAAAAACGGAAAGTGTCGTTAAATAATCAACATATTGCTGAGCACTATCAAATGCGGATGTGTTGGCTTCTTGTGATATTTGCTTAAGCTTTTCGTTTGCTTGAGACATTTTTTGATCTGAGCTTTTTTTAATACTAGCTACTTTTTCAAACTCATCAAGTACTAATTCAGAGGTAGCCACCACCTGCTTTATTGTCTCGTTAAGTGAGTTTAAGTGAGGATCAGTTAACCAATGATACTTGTCGAGTAATTGACTTGATTCTTTCACTAAGTCGTTAAAATGATACTCAGAGGGCTGTTTAACAGCAATTAGTTTAGCAATAGAATATAAATCAGAGATGCCCCTGACTAATTCTGGATTACCTATTTTGCCAAAAAAGCTATTATCACTGGGCTGTTGGCTAGCAAATTCTTCACTACAAAATGGCGTTTGCCAAATTTGCATGGCATGTACACGTGAAGGTTCTGTTTCTGCACTAAAGACCACAGCACGGCCATCAATATATAAGCTTTGTCCGTGACCATATATAGGATTTTGCAGGGTTCTGGTGATTAAGTTATAAGAAAATAAGGCATACTGCCCTTCATTAGGCTCATAAAAAATATAGAGAAAGTCTTCACCGTTAGGCGATTTAACAACGCGATGTAACTGTAAATCTTCGGCGCTGTCATCAAATCGCTTGTTTTCACCACTTTGTAAGTAATAGCCACCGGGAAATATAATGCCATGATCTTCTGGTAATTGAATACAGGCATGTTCAATTGCATCTTGTCGAATTACTTGCTGAGTTTTGCAGTTAAAGATTAAATGACGGGTTTTCTTTTCACGATAAGGCTTAATTTTTAATAAAATAAGTTCGCCAACTTTGGCGTATTGAATATCGGCATCATCTAAAGATTGATGTTCATCATCGACCTTTTCAGAGTATATGCCTTTACCGTCTTGGGTATTGTTTTCTACTTTTAAGGTGATTGAACCACTTATTGCTTCAACAAAAAGTATATCAAATAAATTAAAATGTGGATGTTTGCCTTGTACTTGTTGCTCTCTTGAAACTTTATGCCATTCAAAATCAAAGTTTTCTGGAGCTTTAATATCACGTTCACCACGGTTATCAATGTAAGTTACTTTTTGGTTGGCATCTACGCCCCAACGAAATACTCTTACATCGTCAAGCCGTTCGCCTATTCTAAAAATAGCGAATACTTTACTGCCCTGACGATAAACATGGGTGAGAAATGTTTTTTTATAATAGGTATAAAGTTCTTCAAAGTCGCGAACAAAATCAGCATCGGCTAAAAGACTTCCCTCATGAGGAAGGTCGATAATCTCAAATTCATCGCCGGTTTTATTTATTTTGTGCAGACTAAAAACGTCAGCAACAGTAATGTTACGTTTTAAGCCTAAAAAAACGTTATAACCAAAAAGTAAAGTATCGCCAATGGCTGCAATATCTCTGGCAACACAGTTATGCTCGGTGCGAACGCGAATTCGAGCATCAACTTGCATATCAGTTGAACCAAATGTTGCTATTCGTTGCTCATTAAGTCCTTTGAGCTGACTATTTAACTCGCTACCTAAACTATTTAAACGGCGTTGAATTAATTCGTATGAACCACCTTCAGCAACCGCTTGATTGGTGACATCTTCCTTATCGGTCATGTAAAACTCCATGATAATTGACGCCAGCCGCCTATTAACAGGCCGTTGGCTTTTACTTTTTAGTTAATATTATTGAATTGTTAACGAAACTATTTAACGTTAGCGGTACTCTTGCCCGCTAAATTTAATAAACTAGCCAGCGCGCCCTTTTCAGAGTCATCAGCATTATTTAACGTTGATAATAGTTTAGCCATATTAACGTTTTTCAAGGTTTCACTTGATTGAGATGCACCAGAAAGTACACCATTGAGATCTTCCATGATGTTACGATCGCCATTAAGTTGATCTTTAAATAGCTTTTGCACTGTTTCGCTTTCATTGACTATTCCATCCAGAGACTTACCGACAGTAATCGATTTCATAAATTGATGTAAGAACTCACCATCGCCACCCATAATATTAATATTGGCATCTTGTAATGCTGTGCCTAATACTTCAGCTTGTTTTTCTGCTAAATCAACACTGTTGTTTAATTTTGCTAAAGTCAGCTCTCTTTCTTGATTTAAACGTAATCCGAAAGTTTCAAATTCTCGTGCCTGTTCAGACATCGCATTTAATACGTCTTGTTTTTCACGCAAACCAGTGGCTTCAGCCAATGCTTTTTCTTCGATGCCTTTAGCTTCGGCAGTAAGTTTTAGCTCTAAGGTTTTAGCCTCGGCTTCTCCTTGTCTTTCGTAGGCATCAGCTTGAGCTAAAGTAATTTGAACTTCAGCCAACCCTGCAGAGGCAGCTTCAGCTTGATTACCTTCTGCTAAAATCTTTTTAGACTCAGCTTGTTTGCTGGCTGCTTTTAATTCAGCATCGGCAATGGTATGCATTTTTCGGGCAATATGTTCAGCGGCTTGTTCTTCCGCTTTTGCCGACTCAATGTCTTTGACTAGAGCTTCTTCCGCTTCAGCTTTTGCTCTAATGACTTGTTCATCTTTTAAACGATTAGCTTCTGATATCACCCGTAAATCTTTAATTAACTCTTCTTCTACGGCAACACTTTTTTCTACTGAGATTCGTTCGCGTTGAACTTCAGCAATATTTTTACGCTCCACTTCAAGTGCTTTTTCTTTATTAATGCGCAGGATTTCAACTTCTTTTTCACGATCAATTGCTTCAACTTGGCGGGCGCGTTTTACCTTCTCTTCTTCAATAGCTACTGCTCTTAATCTATTTTGTTCGGCAATATCGGCTTCACGTTGCTTATTTTGCTCCGCTACAGCAATGATTTGTTCAGTAGCAATGCGTGCTTGTTCAGATTTACAGCGCTCTTCTTCAGCAATTTTTGCGGTTTCAGCTTCTTCACGCGCTTGGACCGTGGCAATTTCACGCTCTTGTTTGGCTTTAGCATCGGCAAGCTGGCGTTCTAATTCTAATGATTTTTCTTCCGCTTCAATATTTTGTCGCTTAATACGGATTTCTTCTTGACGTTTTAAGTCATTAGTTTCAACACTTTGTACTGCAGTAAGTTCAGTAATTCGGCGGATACCTTCAGCATCCATAATATTATTAGGGTCTAAGTCATGAATAGAGGTTTGCTCTAAAAAATCAATGGCAACATCTTCAAGCACATAACCTGATAAGTCTTGACCAATAACTTCTTTTATCTTATCTCTAAAGGTATCTCGTTGGGTAAATAACTCAGTAAAATTGAGCTGCTTACCCACAGTTTTAAGTGCTTCTGAAAATTTAGCTTCAAAAAGTTCTTGTAGCGTTTCTGGGTAAGATGAGCGATCACAACCCACTTGTTTTGCCACCCGTAAAATGTCTTCTTTGGTTTCATTAACTCGAATATAAAAAGTGATAATGATGTCAGCACGAATATTATCTTGGCAAATTAAACCTGAGCGGCCTTTTCTTTCAAGCATCATACGTTTAGTTGAAATATCCATAATTTCTTTTTTATGAATAATAGGAATAACCAGGCCACCAGTGGTACTTATTTCCGGTTCTGCTCTTAGTTTATTAATGATAAGCGCTTGGCCCTGCTCAACTTTGTGATAAAATTTTGCGACCATAATCAATAGTGAAAAAACGAATAATACGCCTACACCAATTGCGATATAAAGTGGTTCCATTACCATGTGTACTTCCTCTTTTTTTAAAACGGACTGCCACAACTGCCGTGACAATTTAAATAAAATTATTGTTAATGTTGTAAGTTAAGTTAGTTCTTATTGAATAAATTAATGCGGGTAGGGCGCGATAATATAGGTATGGCTATCAGAGGTATATTCTATTAACAGCCCTTTATCTCCCTTGCTTAATGAATGTTGATCATCACAACGAACATCCAGTAAAATTTCAGCGCCTTCGTTAAAAACTCGTGCTTGACCAAAGCTGCCTGTTACTTTCCCTGTTACAACAGTGGCTTCACTGCCAACTAAATTCTGACTTGTTGTCGTTTCCACGCTTTTAAACATGCCTTTTAACGGTCTAATAATAACCGCCGTTATCGGAAGAGAAACTAAAAATACCACGAAGTCAGTTATTGCGCCCATTACATAATAAAGCCAGCCATCTGGCAGCCAGCTTAGTAAGTAAAACTGAAGATAAAAACTGATTAACCAGCATATCAAAATGATAATGCTGATCACTAATGTAAAGGGAACACCTGTTAAACCAAAGGTGAGAAATAATCCGGTAAGGCCGCCAACATTTATATCTATATCGGCATCTATATCAGCGTCAACATCAATATCGCCAGCAAAGTCTAAATCGATTAAGCCTAACATACCGATAAGCCAGTAGATTACCACAACGCCAAGCAACGTTGAGTAAATAACCGTTGGGAATTGGGAGGCAACGTTGAACAACTGATCCATATTTCATCCTTAAAACTTTTCAACAATCATTGTTAAGCCATCTTTGTACTGACTGCTGGTATTGTTGATTTTTTATTATTAATTCTTATAATTACCATACGCCTTTGACATATTATGTCAAGATGATAATAATTAAGTGGACGTAAATTAGCACAGTTGTTAAAAAATATCTGCTGTAATTTCATCGTAAATTTTAAAGATATGCTCTTAAGGAGCTTAAGTAATTTATAGCAGAGGAAAATAGCTTAATCAGTAAGCAGATAAATTTAATTAACCCGATAATTTATTCGTTTGAAGGTGTTTACCACTGAAAATAATTATCTAAATTAATATATTTATTGAAAAAGTTAATGGGATTCATTTCAGTTAACAATAATTGGACTATATTTAAAGTATCTAGTTTAGTACTTGAAGGTATTATGTTTTTTAGTCTTTCTAAATCTTTCTTCACCATTTATTTGTTATTGCTGTTGATTGGGCATCAATCTGCTTGTGCTTCTGATGCTGTGGATATATACGAGCTCAGTTTTGAAGAATTGCTTAACTTAAAGGTGTCTACTGTTTCTCGCCAAGAGCAAAGTCTTGATGAAAGTCCTGCGTTTATCGAAATAATTACTCAAGATGATATTAAGCGACGAGGTTATAAAGATCTTAGTTATTTATTGGATGATATTGCTGGAGTACAAGTAACTCGTACTTTTGGTGATAACTATTTCAATGCCCTTTGGCGTGGAGTTCGGCACACCATAGGAAGTTCACACCTGATATTAATCGATGGTATCAAATTTAATCATTTATATAACAACGAAGCAGAGATAATGGCGTCATTTCCATTATCGAATATAAAACAGGTAGAAGTTGTTCATGGACCAGCATCAGTCGCTTATGGTAATGATGCCGTAGTGGGCATTATTAACATAATCACCAACAAAGATTCTCAAAAAGGTCAGGCCTTTTTGCAAGTAGGTGGCAAC
The DNA here is from genome assembly GCA_022969175.1 of Colwellia sp. GTDB lineage: Bacteria > Pseudomonadota > Gammaproteobacteria > Enterobacterales > Alteromonadaceae > JALJPB01. The sequence goes on from JALJPB010000027.1 coordinate 37,040, forward strand.
AATACTGAAGTTGTCGATTTTTCAAGCTTTCTCAAAGGAGAAAAATTTCAGCTAAGATTCAGCGGGCGGTTTGATAAAGGCAGTGTGGATATGTCTAACGCCAATAATTATCGTTGGACAAATACCGAGTTACTCAACAACCCTGATATTTGGGGCGGCTTTTCTAGCTCTCATGGTGAAGCGGACTCTAAACATAGTAACAAGTCTTTAGAATTTAGTTTGTTTAATGAAAAAACTGAAATTACTCTACAATATCATGAACTAAGTACCGGTTATGGATTAGAGTATACCTTTGATCATGCATTACCTGATGCTGGGGAATGGATTGAAAATGAGCATTCTATTCATTGGAAAGAACTCTTTGACATCAATAAGGATATTCAAGTTAAAACGTTATTGAGATATCGCAGCAGCAACATAGATGCAAACTCTTTTTTTATCGAGGGCTATATTACAACTAACCCAGAAACAGGTGATAACCAGCGTTTACTTGATGCGAGTTTTTGGGAGTCGACCAATTATAGTTGGATAGGCTCAGCAGAGATTGTTTGGCAAGTTACACCAAAACTTAATTTGCTTACTGGCTTTGAGTATGAAGATAAAAATTTACAAAAAGCTTATAACATTGAGTTTGGCCCTTCATTAGCTCCTGAATTTGTTGATTCAACTTATGAGTTCCCTATACCACCCACTGAAGATTCCTATGAAAATAATAGAATTGGTACTAATCAACAAGGTCTTTACCTTTTATCTCAGTATCAGTTAAGTAAACCCGGGGCTCTTATTCATCATCATTTACATTTTGGCATTCGAAACGACCATCATTCTGTATTTGGTACTGAGACAAGCCTTCGTACTGGTTATGTTGGTCAGTGGCAAAAAACTACGTTTAAAATGTTTTATGGTCAAGCTTATCAAGAGCCTTCAGCAAGACTGCTTTATGGTGGCTGGCGGGGCTCTGGTAGTGATCCTGAGTTACAACCAAGAAATGCCGAGACAATAGAAATGAATATTAATTATCAATTAGCTTCAGTTTTGTTATCCGCCAACTATTTTCGAATGGACAGTAAAAATTTGTTTAATACTACAGAAACCGGTGCCTTGAATGCAGGTAAGGGCTTGGCTACTGGAGGGGATCTAAGAGCTAAATATCAAACTAGCAATGCACTAGTTTCAAGCCTGTCATTGTGGGGCACATATTCTTGGTTAAATTCAAAAGAACAAACTTATGATCAACAAGGAATATTACGATGGAATAGAGTCGGTGACTTAGCGGATTATACTTTTCATGGCGGAGCCTATATTACTTTTAATCAATACTGGCAGCTCAATATCAGAGGTCGTTTTTATGGTAATCGAAAAACGGTACAAACTAATGAATTGAGTGAGGTTGAAAGTTACTTAAGCCTTGATGCTAATGTTATTTATCAGCCGAAATCAATCAGTCGTCTTAAGCTGGCAATTGATGTGACTAACTTATTTGATGAAGATTATTTTCATCCTGGGGTAAGAAGTGCTTCTGCAAGTACGACTAATATAGGCGGACTTGATGAAAATGGCGTATGGATAGGAAGTGGGAGTTTTTATAATGCAAAAATCCCACAACCGGGCAGAGAAATCAGGTTAACGGCCTACTGGCAATTTAGGTAATTTAAAGTCGATAAATTTATCCTGCATAGCCTAAGGGTTAAGTTCCCCAAGGGTTAGAAGGGCTACTGTTTCGAGCACGAGCCTTTTTGGCGCGCTTTTGCCTTAAACGTTCGGCATCATCTAAACTTAACTCTGCTGGCTCACCTAATTTGTCTTGTGCAGGTACGATACGATCTCTAGGAGGGTTTTGAAATTGTTCATCGGATGCTCTAGGTAAGCCTTTATATTCATACATATAAAAAGCTTCTACTTTCTCTTGAGCCCAATCAGTTTTTCTCAAAAACTTTATACTTGATGCCATACTGACATTGGTTTTAAAGCAGTTAAGGTTTAAATAAGCGTAGAGTATTTCCCAATCATAATGATCAACCAATTCTTGTAATACTTGCTCTAATTTAACCCCGTGTAGTGGGTTATTTTTGTAAAGTTCTTCTGAGCTCATATTGATCCTGTTTGCATTAATATCTTTGGTATAATTGTTTAAGTATAAGCACAGCATAAATAAATGTTGTTGATGCTGTGCTTATTAAAAGTTAACTTTATTAATCTAAAGTTAGTAGGTACTGGACTAACTTTTTATAGTCATTTTCAAAATCGCTTCTATCTAGCGCTTTAGTATTGATTAGGTATTTATTATTAATAACAAGCGTAGGTACGGATTTTAATGCACGTTTGTTTGTTAATTCATCTTGAAACTTCTTCATTTTTTTAGCTTGGCTATTGACTGAAAAACTACTCATTAACTTATCAAATTTTTCACCATCAGCACCATTTAAGACAAAGATGTTACGGATGTCTTTTTCTGAAGAAATTATTGCCCGCTGTACATGAATATAATTGAACAAGGCACCGACTAATTTTTTCTCCATTTTCAATTGTTGGGCAACCACGACAGCTTTTGAAAGCATAAATTGTATTTCAGGAGATGCGGCACGAAGAAAATCAACGTGGTTACGTTTAAACTTCGTATTATCAGGTAATTCTTTTTTCACTTCTTCCATAAAGGGTTCAGAGCTAAAACAGTGTGGGCAATAAAACGAAAAGTATTCTCTGACTTCAGGTTTGCTAGATAACGCTTCGCCAACTTTAATGTATTGTTTGCCTTCTTGGTAGTCAGCGGCATTTGCCATAAATGGTAAAAGTAGTGCCAGACAAAAAGTGAACGACAGGGTGGTTATTTTTTTTATCATGAGTTATTCCTATGGTTAGCCAAATCTCAGGCTATAAAATCTAATACGCGGGTAATAAAGTTAATGGTGGCTGTTGCAGAGCAGACATTTGCTCTTTTAACATTAAAATTTGCTGTTCCCAATACTTGTCACTTTCAAACCATGGAAAGTTACGAGGGAATGCAGGGTCTTGCCATCGTTTACATAACCAAGCCATATAATTTACCACGCGCATGGTACGTAGGGATTCTATCAAAATTAGTTGGTCATTTTCAAATTTAAAAAACTCTTCATAGCCAGATAACATAGTATCTAATTGTAATAATTGTTGTTGTCTGTCGCCAGATAGCATCATCCATAAGTCTTGTATCGCAGGCCCAGTGCGGCAGTCATCAAGATCAACAAAGTGAGGGCCTTCTCCTTCGCGCCATAAAATATTACCTGCATGACAATCACCATGTAACCTAATTTGATGTTTAGGTTGATACTGTTTTACGGCTTCGGTAATAACGACATCTAAAATAGTAAAAAATGCAGTGTGCAAGTAGCTAGGAACAAATCCTGAATTTGCAATAATATCTTTTGCTTGATATAGCATTTCATCAACGGTAAATTTTGGCCGATGAATAAAGGGCTTTTGTGCCCCTACGGCATGCATACGACCAACAAATCGACCCATCCATTCAAGTTGATCTAAATTATCTACTTCAAAAATACGACCACCACGGCAAGGATATACTGCAAATTGATAGCCTTGATGGGTAAAAAGGCTTTCTCCTTTAATTTTTAGTGGTGCAATAACGGGGATTTCTTGGTCTTGCAACTCAAAACCAAAGTGATGCTCTTCCCTTAGTTGTGCATCACTCCAACGCTGGGGACGATAAAATTTAGTGACAAATTTCACCATATTGTCATCATGAAATTGGTAAACCCTATTTTCATAACTATTAAGGGCTAATAAGCCGCTATCGACAGTAAAATCGACAGATTCTAAGCCATCGATGATAAGATCAGGTGTGAGTGAAGTAAAATCAAATACAGACATTAGCGCTTCTTAAAAAATCGACTTTGCTGCTCAAAAACAACATCATCTTCAGGTGATATTTGTTTAACAACAAATATAATTTTAGTCATATGATCTTTTAAATCATATGGGTCTATGGCCAAACTAATGGGCAGAGTATAAACATCTGCAGCTTTAACCGTTACTTCTTGTTCTCCAATCCATTTAACATTTTCCAACCCTTGAACAGATAATCGGTAAGTATTATCAGTTTGTGATTTATTGAGAATTTTTAAAGTATAAACATTTTCTACTTCGCCGTTGAAGTTTTCGCGAGCGAGTTCATTACGATCTCGAATAATATCTAGGGCTACAGGTACTCTATTAACAATTTCCATGATTAATAAACTGGTCATGACAATTAAAACAACGGCATATCCAACTAATTTTGCTCTGACCAGGTGTACTTTTTTCCCCTTAAGCTCGTGTTCAGTCGTATGACGAATTAAGCCTTTGGGGTATTTCATTTTGTCCATGACACCATCACAGGCATCGATACATGCGCCACAATTAATGCATTCGTATTGTAAACCATTGCGAATGTCGATGCCGGTCGGGCAAACTTGTACACATAAGCTGCAGTCAATACAATCACCAAGTCCTAAAGCTTTATGATCTTGTTTTCTTCCTCTTGCACCTCTTGATTCTCCACGATTATAATCATATGAGACCGTCATTGTGTCTTTATCAAACATCGCGGATTGAAAACGGGCATAGGGACATATATGCAAGCACATGATTTCGCGCATCCAACCGGCATTACCATAGGTGCAAAGTGCAAAGAACCATACGGTAGCGGCAACCGCAAATGATGCACTAAAGGTAAAAAACTCACTAAATAGTGTTTGTACGGGAACAAAATAACCGACAAAAGTTAAACCTGTCAATACGGAAAAAAACATCCAACAACTGTGTTTAAGTGTCTTACGCCAGAATTTATTAATGGATAGTTTTTGGCGGTCAAGATTTTTTCGTTGATTCGCACTGCCCTCAATCTTTTCCTCAAACCAGATGAATATAAAGGTCCAGACGGTTTGTGGACATAAATAACCACACCATACCCGGCCTAAAAAGGTGGTGACAAAAAATAATACAAAGGCACTTAATATGAATAGCCAAGCAAGTAAAGTTAGGTCTTGTGGCCAAAGGGTGAGGCCCCAAAGGTAAAAACGTTGATCAATAATATCGAATAATACCGCTTGGTGACCGTTGTATTGCATCCATGGAATTAAGGCAAATACGGTTAAAAAAACGAAATTCATTTTTTGACGCAATCGTTGAAAGAAGCCTTTGACTTTACGAACGTATATTTGGTCCCTTGCTTTGTACTGTTCTACGCCATTGTTCGGCTGATGAATCTTAATGTTCTTAATTGGGATGCGGGTCGCTTGGGCAGGTTTATTGTCGTCTGTTTTCACAGTGAATCCTTGATGACAGAAAAAGTAAACGCGAAAGTATTATGAGTGCCATAACTAGTTTATTGTGTAAAAATTGATTATCCTATGCACACAGCATTATTATACGACATACTATGAAAAAATTATTGATCTTAATCGTTGGATTTGCGTTATTTCTACACTTTTATCCTCAGCCAGAGCTTGAAGAATGGTTTCAAGGGATTAAAGGTGACGCTTTGGATGGTTTTTCAGATACCTTTGATACTGAAGCCAGGCTAAAAACTGATGTAATTTTAATTGAATTACAAAAGGATATGAAGACATTCACATCTAAAGAACGGGCGCAATTAACAGAAATTGCTGACTCACGCCGGTCAGTCAAAGCCTTTTATACCGACTATTGTGTAGCCAAAAAACGTGAATTTAAAATGCGAGCTGGGGTTCAAGCTAAAATTTGTAAAACAATATCAAAGCATACGAGACTTTTATAAAATTACTCTCGTTTGCTTTAATCTAGATTTTACCTATCAAGCTGATAATACATCTAAAATATCAGCGAAAGCATTTGCAGTCGCATTTTCATCTTGATGATGGCCAGCTAATATCACCCACTGTCCGTTAACCATAACATCTCGCACTGGGGTATTTTGGCTGGCAAAAATCATGCTATCTAATAAATGCTGGTTGCTGTGGGCAAATAATCGGGTTTGTTGGCTATCTAATACTACAAGGTCTGCTTGTTTACCTACCGACAATTCCCCGGTATTACTATTTGTTGATTGCGCACCACCCATTGCTGCTTTTTTCCATAAATTTGCACCAACTGATAATTCTTGGCTTGAAGCGAGTATTGCTCGTTGTTGTTTAATTAATCGCTGGGCATACTCTAACCAGCGTAGCTCTTCAATAGGGTTCACCGATATATGGCTGTCTGAGCCAATGGCAAATGTGCCACCTTCGGCTAAAAATTCGGTGGTAGGGAAAATGCCATCACCTAAATTTGCTTCTGTAGTGGGGCAAATTCCAGCAATCGCTCGGCTTTTGATAATGCCTTGGCGTTCTTGTTCATTAATATGGGTGGCGTGTATTAAACACCATTGTTCGTCTAACGTCATATTATCAAGCAGCCATTCAACAGGACGTTGGCCATAGTGGTTCAGGCAATCTTCAACTTCTTTTTGTTGTTCAGCAATATGAATGTGAATAGGGGCATGTTTATCTAAAGCTCGAACGTGATTTACCGCTTGTTCTAAAGATTTTTTATCAACGGCTCTTAACGAGTGTGGCGCAATGCCAATGTTGGTATTTCGATGATTTTTGCTTAATTTAAAACACTCACTTACTAACTGATTAAATTGTTCGGTAGAATTTATAAAGCGTTTCTGTGAGTCATTCGGCGCTTGAGCACCAAAACCGCTAAAACGGTATAAGACAGGTAGCATGGTTAAACCAATGCCAGAAGTAGTTGCCGCTTTAAACAAAGCTTCTGCCATAGCGGCGAGTGACGGATGATTATCGCCATTAATTTCATGATGTAAATAATGAAACTCGGCGACACGGGTATAACCCATTTTTAGCATTTCAATATATAACTGACGGGCAATAATTTCTGCATTTTGACACGTTAACTGGGCCAGAAATTTATACATTATTTTTCGCCAAGTCCAAAAGCTGTCTTGTCCCTCGCTGCCTTGTTCACTAAACCCCGCAAATGCTCGTTGAAATGCATGAGAATGACAATTGATCATACCAGGGATTACGGGGCCTTTTACATGTTCAGCCCCCTTTAGATATCCAGAATCTATCGAAGTGATTATACCGTTATTAATGGTCAGTGTTTTGTCCTGATTCCAACCATCAGCTAATAAAATTTTGTCGGCATAAATTATTTTTTCATTATTCATCGGTCACTCCTAACTTGTCGGCGGAGAAATATTTATTAAAGACTTAACTAAAGCTTCTAGTTTAGGTTTTACTTGTCCTGCGAGTATTTCGTTATATTCATTTGTTGGCTCATTCATATAAGTTCGCTGTGATAACTCCAATTGCACTGCATGAATGTTATTTTCAGGCTGTCCATAATGACGAGTAATAAACCCACCCTTAAATCGGCCGTTACTCACCATAGAGTATGGCGAATAATCTAACTGTTGAATCAGTGTTATAACTTTATCAGAGCAGCTCTTCCCGTTGGCAGTACCAAAATTAAAGTCAGGTAGTTGGCCTTCAAAAAATCGAGGGACATGTGACAAAATAGAATGAGCTTCCAACAGTATGGCATAACCAAATTGCTGCTTGATTTCTGCTAATCTGTTGTTAAGTGCATCATGATATGGCTGCCAATAATGTTTAATCCGATGCTGTATTTCTTTTTCACCGGGCTGCTGTTCGTTTAAATAAAGAGGTGTTAGATCAAAAGCTGAGGTCGGACAAAGTTCTGTGCTATTTTGCCCAGGATACAAATCAATCCCAGTAGGTTCACGGTTGAGATCAATAACATAGCGATTATATTTAGGTATTAAAATATTCGCGCCTAGTGTATGTGCAAAATCATATAGCCGGTCTTTGTACCAGTCAGTATCCGCAACTTTTTTTGCTGACTCTGTCATGGTTAGTGCAATATCATCAGGAATTGCTTGACCATTGTGTGGCATGCTAATTAATAAAGGGCTGGTTCCTTTGGTTAAAATAAAACTTGCAGACATGGGTTGTTTTCCTCTACCTAATCTAATTGTATATACAACTTGGAGTGCTAATTTACCATGCTAATAGGTATAGGTGCAATAGTTGCTGTTTCTATTATAGTGGCTAAAGTTTTATACCACTCATTTTTCATTTAATTGCTAACATCACTAGCGATTGATGCCGGTTGTGTTATACCCATATCAGTAGCTTATGTTTTCATCAAATAATAAATTGTTCAGGAAGATAAATAATCGAAGAATCCAATATTCAAGAAAATGTAGCGATCATCTATCAACAGGCAAGTTATTTATTATTAATGCTACTGTTGTTGTGTTTACTGCTTTTTTGGCTTTATTACCGCAAGTCTCTTAGAAGAAAAGCAGAACAAGACAAAATAGAGCGAGCACTAAAAATTGCGGAAGCAGAAAAGTTAGCTGCTGAAAAATCGGCACAAGCAAAAATTAGCTTTTTAGCACGTATGAGCCATGAGATAAGAACACCAATGAATGGTGTGTTTGGTATGGCAGAAGCATTATCGTTTACTAATTTAGATGATAACCAGCAAGAGCTACTGACTACTTTAAAAGGGTCAGCAAGTAACTTATTAGCCTTGCTTAATGATGTTCTCGACTTTTCGAAAATGGATGCCGGCAAGCTAACTTTGGAATTGGTGCCAGTCAATTTTCATCAGATATCACAAAATATTATAAATAGCTTTTCTCATCCAGAAAAAGATAAGTCTTTAAACTTCAATTTAAGAATAGATAAGAATATCACCCATAGTTATTTCACAGATCCTACTCGATTAACTCAAGTTTTTAATAACCTTGTAAGTAACGCGGTAAAGTTTACCCAACAGGGTAATATTACACTTGCCATTGTCTTAATGGAGCGAAAATTAGTAGAGAATATAACCTATGATACTTTAAGATTTTCTGTTGCTGATACCGGCATTGGTATTGCGAAAAATAATCAAGCGCTATTGTTTACACCCTTTATTCAAGCAGATAGTGAAATCACACGAAAGTACGGTGGCACAGGTTTAGGTCTAAGTATTTGCCAAGAAATTGTTCATGCAATGGGTGGAACGATCAATTTAGAATCCACAGAGCATATTGGCAGCACATTCCATTTTACCTTGACGTTTAAACAATCCGGTTTAGAAAAAGAAAGAATTGAGAGGCGGAACAATACTCGTTCGGCTAATTGTGTAACCGATGAGCGCTTTAAACTTTTGAGGGTGCTGGTAGCAGAAGATAACTTGGTTAATATTATGGTATTAAATGCTCAGCTTGAACGATTAAATATTAAAGCGGATGTCGTTAACGATGGAGCTCAAGCGTTAGTTATGCATAATAAAATGCCTTATGACATCATTATTTCTGACTGCCATATGCCCATCCTTGATGGCTTCGAGTTAGCCAAAAAATTATCAAGTAAGAAAACTAATAAACCCTTATGGCTTATTGCTATCACGGCCGATGCGCTAAGTGGCAGTGCTGAAAAGTGCTTAGCCGCAGGCTTTGATGATTACATCGCTAAGCCTTGCCCGCAAGAAACCATTACCAATAAACTTAATCGCGCTTATAGACAGCTTCAATTACAAAAAGGAGTAAATTTATCGTCTTCAAGTGCTAATAATTACCTATTATTTGATCTACAGGCATTATTAAAAGTTAATAACTCAGACCTAATTCTTGCAAGCAAAGTAGCTCAGATCTTTGCTGATACTTGGCAAAAAGACAGGTTAACACTACAAATAGCGCTGGAAGTTAAGAATTTTGAAACATTATATGCACTCACTCATAAAATTAGAGGAAGTGTTCGTTATCTTTGTTATAGCCCTCTCGATAGCATGGCTCAGCAAGTTGAAAACCATGCTTTGGTTAATAACGAAATTGAAGTTGATAATTTTGCTCAGCCATTTATTAGTCAGTTGGAACAATTGGCTGATGAAATTGATCACTGGTTGGCTAGTTTACCTAAATCAGCAGGCTATAATCCTTAATCGTTTTTGTAGATTGTAGTGAGTTGTTTTAATCGCTTTATTGCTTGGTAAGTTTGCTTCACAATAGGTACTCTTAACTAACTATTTAGTTATTCACAATATATTTTATCTGGAGTCATGCAATGTTTACTAATAAAGAAGGCGATACGATACCGTCAGTATCATTTCCAATTCGTGAAAATAATCAATGGTCAGCTCGTTCAACAGACGATATTTTTACTAATAAAACCGTAGTGGTTTTTTCATTACCCGGTGCGTTTACTCCAACTTGTTCGTCAGCTCACTTACCACGATATAGTGAGTTAGCAAAAACATTCTTTGCCAACGGTGTTGACGAAATTATTTGTATTTCAGTGAACGATACTTTTGTTATGAATGCTTGGGCTGCTGATCAATCCACAGAAAATGTCAGTTTAATTCCTGATGGTAACGGAGATTTTACCGATGCGATGGGGCTATTGGTTGATAAAAAGGAATTGGGTTTTGGCAAACGTAGTTGGCGTTACGCTATGTTAGTGAAAAATGGTGTTATCGACAAAATGTTTATTGAGCCAAATAAAGCCGGTGACCCATTCGAAGTATCAGATGCAGATACTATGCTTAACTACATCAACCCTAATGCAGTTAAGCCAAATGCGATATCTGTTTTGACTAAACCTGGCTGTGAATTTTGCGCCAAATCAAAAGCATTATTGACTGAGAAAGGTTTAGCCTTTGAAGAGCTAATTCTTGGTGAGCATATTAGTGCAATAGCTTTTAGAGCAATTACCAACGCTGAAACTTATCCACAAGTGTTTATTAATGGTGAACTAATTGGCGATAGTGAAGCATTAGCTGCGTATATTGGCTAACGAGCCAAACCAGAAAGTAGAGATAAAGTTCTGCTTTCTGGTTTGTTATGGATATAATGGACTTTATTCATAGACAGGCATTTATTCATAATGAATGAACAACCATTTAATCCTCTTCACGGTGTTACATTAAAAACCATAGTCACAGAACTTGAAGCTCATTTTGGTTTTAGTGAATTAGGCGGGATAATTAATATTCGCTGCTTTACTCATGATCCCAGCATAAAATCTAGTTTGAAATTCTTACGAAAAACGCCTTGGGCAAGAGAAAAGGTCGAAGCGCTCTATATTAAAAACCAACACCTGTTCAGTGATAAATAATATTGACTGGCTATGATATATATTATTGTGCTCTAACCCTTATCTAATAAAAGCCAACAAAAACTAGCAAAAAGTTAAAAAATTTATAATGATGTTAGCTCACACTCATCAACAATAAGTTTCCAATGTCCGAAATTAATCACTATACCTTAACCTGGCAGTGTCCAGACTCTTCAGGTGTTTTAGCTAAGATCACTCAGTGTTTATTTACCCATGGTGCTTTTATTACTGAAACGTCACAATATAGTGATCCCTACACAAGTACGTTTTTTTCAAGAATTGCATTTGACGACCGTAACTTAACGGTACCTATTGACGAATTTAGCCAAGCAGTTGAAAATTTGGCTCAGCCTTTAAATATGGAATTTCAATTACGTAACAAAGAGAACTTACCTAATATTGTTATTGCGGTATCAAAAGATGATCATTGTTTAGTTTCATTATTAACTAAATGGAAAGCGGGTGTATTACCAGTAAATATTGTTGCTGTTTTATCTAATCATACCAATTGTCAATCTTTAGCACAGTGGCATGATGTCCCTTTTCATCATTTGCCTATTGATAAAACAAATAAACCACAACAAGAAGCTCAAATTCTTAAAGTATTAAAACAAGCAGATGCAGAATTATTAGTACTGGCTCGGTACATGCAAATTTTATCTGATGAACTGTGCATTAAACTCAGTGGTCATGCTATTAATATTCATCATTCATTTTTACCCAGTTTTAAAGGGGCTAAACCTTATCACCAAGCACATGCACGTGGCGTTAAGGTCATTGGTGCAACAGCACATTATGTGACAGCTGATTTAGATGAAGGCCCGATTATTGTTCAAGAAGTTAAACCCATTAATCATACTTTTACCGTAGAGCAAATGAAGCACATGGGTCATGATTTAGAAGCTGTTGCTTTATGCCATGCCGTGAAAATGCATGCCGAACAACGTATTTGTATTAATGGCAGTAAAACCGTTATTTTGTAAAGTTTAGCTATAATGAACAGTCATTATTTGTCAGTCCTTCAAAGTTTTAATGAACCTATACCTTTGTAAGGAATTAAATACAGCCGTATTAATTTACTGCCAATTGGCGAGTATTCAATTACCGTGAAAACATACTACTGTGTTGCACTTTATGGTAAAAATCACCAATGAATTAATCGCGCCAACAAATAGTAAGTGGAACCTTATGATCAACATTGAAAAAATCCATCATGTCGCTTATCGCTGCAAAGATGCCAAAGAAACTACTCAGTGGTATCAAGATAAGCTGAACATGAAGTTAATTTTGGCTATTGCTGAAAATGAAGTGCCTTCAACCAAAGCTCCTGATCCCTACATGCATATTTTTTTAGATGCAGGCAATGAAAATGTTTTGGCCTTTTTTGAAATCCCAAATTCTCCTGATATGGGCCGAGATGAAAATACCCCTGCATGGGTACAACATTTAGCCTTAAGAGTAGCAAATTTAGAAGCACTTCATGAAGCTAAGGAGTCGTTAGAAGCTCAAGGTGTTGATGTTTTAGGACCGGTAAATCATGGTGTTTTTAAATCGATATATTTCTTCGATCCCAATGGCCACCGTTTAGAGCTTGCTGCTAATACGGGAACAGCAGAGCAATTTAAATCCCTTAATAAAGTTGCACAAGACATGATTGACGAATGGGCTGTAACCAAAAGAGCGCCTAGTCATGCTGCATGGTTACATGAACAAGACTAAATTATTAACTTCTCTTAAAAAATGAAAGCCGTTACTTTCAGGTAGTGGCTTTTTATATTCATTTGTATTTAAAGTTAAATCCAACGAAATTTATCGTACAAAACACTTACGACACAAAGTAATATATTAGCCATAAACTTTGTAAGACATTTGCCATAGATTAGCTTGAATTGTGATAAAAAACCTGACAATTGTATTTTTTTATCCTAATAAAACAGATGATTAATTATATGAACTCACTTTAAGGTTAAATATTTTCATTTTACAACTTGTCTCAAATAAACACTGCAGTAAAGTATTGACCAGCTACTTTAGTAGCACATAATAAAAATATGGAAACAAACGTACGGAAAGCGATTATCATTATTTTAAAATTGACAATAATGATCTTAAAAATACGGATGATTAATTTTAAATCAGGAAGATTTGTATAATTGAATAATCAGTCCAGTGGACTTTATGGATAGTCAATAAAGCGTCAGGAAGACCGAAAATAAAAAACAAGGTACGGAAACGTTAAAAATAATAAAGGAAGAGTGCGAGAAAACAACAGGGATTTACGAATCGGTTAGGATAGCCATAGGGTATTTTTACGAAGCGATGACAATGTCATCGCTTTTTTTATATTCAAGGATGAATCATCATGATTTTAGTTCCAGACAAATCATAAGTACTTACATCCATGTAAGTAATGTCGTGGTGCCATGGATGGCAAAGAACGACGATATTCAAGGACTATCTCTAAAGGTAAGTCATCATGATTTTAGTTCCAGACAAATCATAAGTACTTACATCCTTGTAAGTAATGTCG
>JALJPB010000028.1:0-6973 GCA_022969175.1 Colwellia sp.
GTATCGATAGTGCACCTAATTTAGAGTTATTTCAGCTAGTCTATTCAGTCATTTTCGTGGAAAAGTTAGCTTAATAGTTACAAACATGAACTTCCGCTATTGGCACATATGAGCCGGACAGCGATTGCAATGGGCGCATTAATTAACGTTTAACAGAGAAATAAAATTTGTGACGACCCCAGCGTCCGATTTCTGAACACATACCTTAAGTTAAGTGGTCGGTGACACTTAGTAATAATAACAATCTGTCACCGGCCCCTCTAACTACTCGAGTTGAGGTTATCTAGTCAAAAAAGTGCTATTTTTTTAGATGAAAGTGACTTCTTTTTTGGCCGCGAAGCCCCACAAGCTAAAGGCTTATCTCGATAGGCCGATTGCCAAAATTTTGCGCTTATTAATTGTTCACAGGTCAGGTGTTTGACTTGAAGTAAGTTCGCTTCTTTGAGGTAAACATTAGAAAGATCTGTGCCTTTCATATCAGCTTGGGTCAGGTTCGCTCTGTAAAGATTAGCCTCATGTAAATCGGCCTGACTCAAGTCTGCCTTCGATAAATTTGCCATACTCATATCAGCTTTAGCTAAATTGGATTTACTTAAATTAGCCGAAGATAGTGTGATTCTACGCAAATTTGCCTGATACAGCTCAGCCCGACTAAGATTGGCCGTGGTTAGGTTGGCACTTTTACAACTTCCAAATTCAAGGTCTTGTGGTTGTTGATGGCAACCGAGTACATCTTTAAAGCGTGCAATAATATCGGCAATACGTCTGACTTTGTTAGCATGGCTTTCTTCTTTATTTATCGGCTTGGCTCTATATATCAGGGTTCTAATGGTACGCCAAAGATCTCTGAAGTCGGGTTCCAGCGGTAATTCATACTCTTGATGTAAAACCAAACCCAAAAACGTATTGGATCTGGCACTAGTACCCAGTTGAGCTACATAGATATTGAGCGTACTTTCAAAGCGGTTCAAGTGAGTTTCGTAGTATTGTGTTGCCATACCAAACAAACCCAATATATACCCAACAGCCAAATTGGCAATGTGGGATAATGTTCCTTATTCTCACTGGAAGATGCTTTTGCGGCTATGTAGGCCAGCCCCGAGTAATGCCATATTACTGGTACAAGTTTATATACCACCAAATTAAATAGTTGCTCAACGAATTTTTTCATACTTTATTATTATTATTATTACAGAAGTTTATCATCGGAGAAGCGTTGTGCAAAAGATTTTTGCATGAGTTACGGCATTAATAACTGCCTAGTTTTCAAATTGAACCATATCGGTAACTGTCTGTTATCTGGCTTTAGTGGCGATTAATTTCAAATGCCATGTGACAGCTCAAACTATGTACTTTCTTAAAGAAAAGTAGATGTTACATCTGACGCACCTAAATTCTGTCATGCATCGGCAAGATGCGATAAATTATGGTCAAGCTATGTACAGCAAATATCTTTAGGTCTTCAGTAATCGAAAACTATCAAGAGGCTATGGTGACTTATCAATATAAATTTTAATCTTTTCACGCCATTTAATAATATGGGCTAATGTAGTGAACAACTAATTTTGGTCACGAATTTGTATTCAAGCCAGTATATTTCCTCTGATTCATTGGTGTTAGTCCACCGTTATAGTTGTGCTTAGGGGTCAGTAATTCTGGTCACTATTTTATAGTTTCTATCTCTCTAAGGGAAGATCAGCGCTTTGGAGTTCATAGTTATTAATTTTGACCATTATCGGTATTACAGATAGTTTCTAAACTCTTTAACAAACATAACTTTCACACCTTAGGACAGTTTAATAACCAAGGGGTTTGAAGTATTTCAAGCTGATTTAAGGTATTAACATCTAGGTAATGTTCGCCACTGTTAGGTGGTAATAGATAGTGGTAGTTTTGGCCATTAAAAATAAACTTCAGCGCATATGTTTAGATAAACAACCTGTTGCTCATCAGTTGAGAGTATTATCTCAAAGTAGAAAAATCCCGGTGGAAACACATGCCTTTTTGGATTGTTTTCAAAGTAATATCGGTAAGTTGTTATAATTTTTTGTCTAAGGTAAATTCTTGAAACTGTCTTATTGCTATCAGCTCGCTTTAAATTTTTGTAATTAAATCCATTTATGAGCAGTCAGTTTTTAGGCATTGTTATTTAAATGAGGTGTGACAAACTTCAATATCAGGCTCAATAGCTCATAATGTCAAGACGAAGCCAATAACTTGTTTATGCATAGTCGAAATTTGATGAAGGTGTGTATATGCACTGCACTTGGTGAACGAACCTTTGGTGGCTGGATAAAGGGTAATAAATCCAGCGTTTAGTGTAAGCCGTTGGGTACTAGCTTTTATCATGCTACTTAGCTTAGTTAGCTGCTCGGTTAGACTTCAACTTTGTATTTCAAAAAAAGGCTTACCCTCTTTAATGCTAACTCTTATTGCAGTAATACTCCGATCATCTTCTGCTTTGTTATAAACTTCAGAAAATAAAGTTTCATACTTAGTGTCAAGTTCACGGGCACCTGTTTTTTGACTAATGGCAAGTTTAGCAATATACCGCATTACATCTTCTCCAATAATCAGTTCTGGGGATTGCTCTAAACGGAAGAATTGCTCTATTTCTTGTTTGGCAACACTGTTAACGGTATCACGCTGAATTTGAACTAATTCATATTCTGTTAATTCATAACAATGAGTTCGAATAGGAAGACGGCCTAATACTTGTTCATTGATGCCATATTTTATGTAATGTTCAATGCCAATTTCATCAGTTATTTCATTATAAGTTGGGGTGCTATCCCCAATTTGCTCAGCATTAAAACCAATCTCACCTTTTTCGGCAAAAAAATCCTCCATACCGGTAAAGGCGCCAGCTGCTATTACTAGTATGTTTTCAGTGTTTAGAATTATTGTGCTTGATTGAGGATCGAGTTTAAAGCTTATTTTATCCCCCTCAATAAATTTTAATAAATCATTTAATACAGAAGACTTGAAGACAGCAACTTCTTCTTTATTTGCTTTTGCACCAATTTTATCGAACTCATCTAAGAACACAATCGAAGTTTCTGCTATGTCCGTATTTTCGTTAGAGTTCAAAAATATGTCAGTCGCAATATCAACTATGTTCTTACCTTTAAAGCCCGCAGGGGTAATAGATGCACAATCTACAATGAGCAGCGGTATATCAAGCAGTTCGGAGAGTGCACGAGCAATTTCAGTTTTACCACAACCAGAAGGCCCACGTAGTAAAACATTTTTCTTATGCAGTTTTACAAGGTTGTCACTAGCAACAAAACATCTGGTTAAATGCATATGAACCGCACGCACTATCGTAGTTTTAGCGGTGTCTTGACCAATAACGTGTGAGTCGAGATGATTACGCATTGTCTGCATTTTAGGTAAGACAAATGGAATATTATCATTAATTTCTTTTTCTTTTTCAGTTTCATCCTGTTCTTGCTTTATAGAACTCAAATCTATTATCTGCAGCTGTTCGGTAAATATTATTGGCGCTGACTGGCTAGGTTGAGTCAAAGAATCAAGCGTCACCTTATCAAGGCGATTTTGTATAAACTCTTTTAATTGAGCAGATGTAGGTTTAGGCTTATCATTTGACATAATAGTATCCTCGGTACCTTAAAGGCACGGTTACTTCATCCGAAAAACACCTCTATCGAAGTCACCCTCTATCACCTTCATATATTACATAGCCATGTTTAATTCAAGGTTGACGTACTCACTCATCGAATCGATTTGGCTATGCGAAAAGGGAATTAAGTAAAAGGTAGCCGTGCGCCACAATGAGTTTAATGACACTGTGTCAAAGATGTTATTTACGGCCGCACCGAAGTAAGGTAATAGTTTCATGATGTCCTCCTCTAGGCACTTAAATGGAGATAAGGAGCAGATGGATTGATAATAGCTGAGACACACTCGCTGGGGAAGCCAAGGTGAATGAAAGTTGCCGTTACCATACCCTTAACCTAATATTAGCATTATTCGTGCCTAGATACATAATCCTAGTATTGATACCGTTTTCGATGCCGTCGGGCAACTTGCAATCAAGACAATTGTAAAAAAAGCTGACACGATATTGGTTTTATTCTATTGGGGAATTAGCTAATGAAGTACGCATGAACTATCAGTACTGGCATGACTCAATTAATTGTAACTTACTAAGCTATAAATGAGTTACAGAGAATATAACAAGACAATTTCTAATTTTAAAAACTAGCTGTCATACCTTCGGCCAGTTTAATAGCCAAGGTGTTTGAAGTGATTCAAGTTGCTTTATGGTTATGGCAGCTAGGTAATGCTTACCACTGTTAGGTGGTAAAATGTAGTGGTAATTATGATCATTTAAAGCAAACGATAATGCATAGGCATGTAAATACCCTCTGTCTTCGTTGTTGGCCTTGAGCGGGCTTTTACCATAGTAGCGTTCATCACCTAAAATAGGAGCGCCGATACTGCTTAGCGCGACTCTAATTTGATGGGTTTTCCCTGAGTGCGGTTTAATTAAGTATAAGCGTTTACCGCCGGATAAAGGGTAAGATAAAAATTGACTGATGGCTGGGTTATTTTGGCTTCTAACTAACTTCCACGACCCTCGTCGACTTTTTTCCATATCGCCTTTGATCAAACCTTGCTTCTTCTTAGGTTTTTTATCACTAATAGCTAAGTAATATTTTTCAATATCATGTTGGCTAAATAGCTGTTGGAATTGTTGCGCACTGGCTAGATTTCGTGCAAATATAATGAGCCCAGACGTCATTTTATCTAAGCGATGTACTGGGAATAACTTATCAGTATCTGCTTGATTAAACTGCTGACAAACTAAGTTAAATAGCCCTTGTCCTAATTCATTTTCATCATGAAAATTAATGCCAGCCGCTTTGTTGACAACGATAAAGTTTTCTTGAATGTCGATAATTTCAAAATCAGCGGGTGTTGCTAAGTCGCTCATTATTAAAAGCTCAAACCAACTAATGCATAAAGAATTAGGGTGAGAATCCCGCCAAATAACGCATAAGGTAATTGAGTTTTAACATGTTCAAAATGATCACAACCACTGGCAATCGAGGCAACTATGGTGGTATCAGAAATAGGGGAGGCATGATCGCCAAAAATACCGCCACCAAGTACCGAAGCCACTAAAAAGTGAATGGGTAAACCACTTTCTACGGCGATAGGTACGGCGATAGGTACAAGAATTGCCCATGTTCCCCAAGACGTACCTGTAGCAAAAGCCATAATTGCTGCGGCGATAAATAAAATGGGGGCCATTAAAAATAACGGCACTTCAACATTCATTAATTGGCTGACATAAATACCGGTACCCAGCTCTTTTATTGCCGCGCCGAAGGCGAATGAAATCACTAATATACTCACAGGCGCTATCATAGTTTTGATGCCAGCAACTGAAGCCGATAATATTTCTTTAGCATTGAGTAATCGATAATACAAAATCATCGATATCAACATCATCAGTGAACTGGTAATTGCCCAAAAGACTGAAAATGAGCCAGAGCCTCGGCGAATATCTCCATCGCCGGTAATAAATAATAAAATCAATGTTATCGCTAATAAGCTGATAAGTGGCAGCCACATTAAGCGAGCTAGCGCGACTTTTTCAACCACGGGCTCTGAATTAACTTCAATACGAGACTCCGCAGCTTTCATCGGACCATAAACTTTGCCAGAGTATGCGGTGTAGTAGGCTAATGTTACCGCAATAATAGCGTAAAAATTATAGCCCACTGTACCCATTAAAATGCCAACAGGATCGTCAAAACTAAATTCATCTAATAAACCTAAAACATAGGCTCCCCAGCCATTAATGAGGAATAAAATACTAACAGGTGCACAAGTTGAGTCTAACAAATAGGCAAGGCGAGCTCTACTAAGATTATGTTTGTCAAAAAGTTTTTGGCTTGCCATGCCACTAGTAAACATACTTAAATTGGTATCGGTGAAAATACTGGTACCAATAATTGTCGGCAACATGCTCGCTTGTCGTTTACTTTTTACCAGTTTTAGATCGCTTAAATGATTAATGAAACCATTTACCGCACCTGATTCGTTCATTAGTTTTACCAGCGCACCAATTAATAAACTAAAGGTGATGATATAAACATTGCCTAATGAGCTAAAAACTCCAGCAAGCCCCTTAATACTACCAATAATACCAGTAATAGGCTGCCAACTAGCGATCATTACATGACAAAGTAATAGTCCTGCGAGTAAGGCAAATAAAGCGTTTTTACGCCAAATGGCGATGGTGATGGCAATTAAAGGGGGTAATAAGGTAATTGGACTATCTTGCATGTTTGACTTCTTATTATTGGCGTTTTAATTATTATTTTTATCTGAGTTTCGCATTAGTTTTGGCGTTATATTTTGGCGCTGTAGTTAAGCGTTATATTTAGGTGCTATGTTTAGGAGCTATAAGACCAAGACACTCTAACTGAAATTTATAGCGATAGAAACTGTGGTGGTGATATAAGGTTTTTTAATACAAGTTTTGAAACATATAAATCATGTACTATGGAAAATGAATTGCTATTATTAGCTATAATAGGTTGCCATTAATTGAGACTGGTTATGTTCAAAAGCTTTATATATTTAAGCGCTTGTTGTATTGCAGTATTTATTTTCTTATCTTCTTGTACCACATCACCATCTACTATTGCCCTACCTCAAGGGGTGGTGTTGCTTGAAGAAGTCAACGCTGTAGAAGGTGAAATAACCATTCCTTATCGAAAGTACCAATTACAAAATGGCTTAATCGTTATTTTACATCAAGACCATTCCGATCCCTTGGTTCATATTGATGTAACCTATCATGTTGGCTCATCACGAGAGCAGTTAGGGAAGTCAGGCTTTGCCCATTTTTTTGAACATATGATGTTTCAAGGCTCAAAAAACGTGGCTGATGAGCAACATTTTAAAGTGGTTACCCAAAGTGGCGGCAATTTAA